>JAISJX010000449.1 GCA_031261145.1 Tannerella sp. | reverse complement strand
GCGGAAAGATTCTTGCTTCCGAACCCGCCCTGGTATCCCTGTTCGATTCCCATATTAATATCGCCCTGGTTCAGGATGATTAATACGCCGAACATCACAAAACCGGCAATCAGCACGCCAATCAAATCGCCCACCTGCATCTTCCAGGGTGTACCGCCAAGGATATGTCCGGCTTTCAAATCCTGAAACATCTCCCCGCCAACCGCAGCAGCCACGCAGACGATAGCAGCGATTCCCAGTACCGCCGCTACTCCGGCAGAGCCTGTTACCCCGCAGGCAACCAGAATCAGCGCCGTCACTACCAAAGCCGTCAATGTCAGGCCGCTGATCGGGTTGTTGCTCGAACCGATGATTCCCACCAAATAGCCGGAAACTGCGGCAAAGAAAAAGGCGAGGACTATCATGACGGTCGATGCAACGATGGCCACCAGAATGGAGGTCTTGAATATAAAAAAGGTAATGACAAACGTAAGGACGGCGGCAATACAGATGCCGATCAGAATCCATGACGATTTCAGGTCTTTTTCGGTACGCGACACGCTTTCGCCCGTACCTTGTGCGGCGCGTTTCAAGTCTTTGACCGAACGTTTTAACCCTGTGCCCAGACTGCTGCGCATCCTGTATAAGGTAAAACAGGCCGCCACTAGCATTCCGCCGATGGCAATGATACGCACGATTTCTTTCCAAACCACATTGGCTGCATTTTCCCACGCAATCATTGATGTATTAGCGTCTAATCCCTCATTCACCGGGAGCGAAGCTACGAACGAACCGCCCAACATCATCAGCAACATCGGAACCATCAGTCCCCACGCCATCACGGAACCACTGAAGTTCAGCGCCGAAAGTTTCGGGCCGATAATGTAGCCTACGCCCAGATAAGCCGGGCTGATAGTCGGCCCGCCGGCCAGAAATCCGCCCTCTAAGACCTTCTTTCCACCGGCAAACGAGGCGGTTGTTGTTTTAATAAAATGAGTCCATTCCGTGGCAAAAAGCTGAAAGTCGCCTGCTATCTTCACTAAAGCGCCGACAATCATGGCCGAGAAAAGATACTTGGAACCGCCCGCGCCGCTCTGTCCCGTTTTGTGGATTTCGGCGGCAGCCACACTTTCGGGGAAAGGCAATTCTTTGTCTTCCACCATCACCCGGCGCAGCAAAGCCACAAACAACACGCCCAGCGAGCCGCCCGTAATCAGGATCAACGAAGCGGTCAGGTAACTGCCGAACGAACTAAATTCTTCGCCGCTCCAAATGCCCGAAATGTAAAACGCCGGCAACGTAAAGATGGCTCCGGCAGCGACCGATTCACCAATCGAACCGACGGTACGGGTGAAATTTTCTTCCAGAATACTCCCCTTGAAGAAACGCAAAACGGCCATTCCAATGACGGCAGCCGGATAGGTCGCGGCAATGGTCATCCCCGCTTTTAACCCCAAATAGGCATTGGCCGCGCCCAAAACAACCGCCAAAACCAAACCGATAAGCAACGCTCTTACGGTAAATTCTTTCATATCCGTATTGGCCGGAACGAAAGGAGTGAATTTTTTCTCTTCAGACATACTTTTTATTTTAATTTAGAACACTGATAAAACCTGGAAACACAGATTCTTACAAAAAAAATCCGTGTTTCCCGTGTTTGATTTTATTGGGTAACTTTTTCTAACCGTTTCATAATGGAGAAAATAAACAACGCCGAAAGCAGACAGATGATAATCAACACGCTCCAAATCATCCACAATTCCATACCTGTTCCCCAGATTTGCGAGATGACTTTTGTCAGGTAATTACCAATGGCTGTGGCCGTAAACCATCCGCCCATCATCATACCCTTGTATTTCGGGGGAGCCACCTTCGTGACAAATGATATACCCATCGGACTCAAAAGCAATTCGCCGAAAGTGAGCACTAAATAAGTTGTAATCAACCAATCAGGAGATACCAGCGTACTGCTTACCCCTCCCACGGCTTTCAATTCGGCCGGACTGGCTAACCCGTAGGAAGCAAGCGCCATCACCGTAAAACCGAGTGCGGCAATAACCATTCCCAATCCGATTTTACGCGGCGTGGAAGGTTCTTTTTTCTTTTTTGCCAGCGAACTGAACAGGAGGATGGAAACCGGAGTAAGCACCACCACAAAGAACGGGTTGAACTGCTGGAATATCTGCGGCAGGATGGGGATTGATTCCGCCATTCCCTGATAACTCACAATAATACCGGCTAAGGTTGCGGCCAAAATACAGCCGGAAATGATTTTGCCTTTTGCCGTTTCAGACTGAAAAATACTGAAACAACTGTAAACGCCAATCACTAACAGCACTATATTAAAGATGTCGAATCCGAAACGGCTGACGCCATCCGCTGCATTAGCGGTGTAATCCCGTGCAAAGAATGTCAGTGTCAGTCCGTTCTGATGGAATGACATCCAGAAGAAAATAACCACGAAGAAAACAAGCACCAACGCGAGAATCCGTTCTTTTGTTTCCCTGGGACTCAACTCTTTCTCCGCCGCCTTCCCTGCCGCGGTATTCCGTGCCGCCAACTGTTTGGAATTGTAATCGGCATGTTTGAACGTTCCCCTGAACGCAAAGTAAATAATCATCGAAAAGATAAGGGAGATGCAGGCGACGCCAAAGCCATAATTGTAAGCGCTGGAAAGCGTTTCAATGTAACTGGATGCAAAAGCGCCTAAATCTGTTATCGACGCGCTCTGTGCGTGAGCCAGTTCCGTGAACTTTTCCGTTCCCTCCGCCGTAATCGTACCGTTCAGGAACTGATGGGCAAGTGACGGAATCTGAGCGTTATAGAACAAACCAACCTTCGCCATGAAATAGTTGGTCACTTTGGTTGCAGCCGTAGGAGCGAACATGGCGCCGATATTAATCGCCATATAAAAGATACTGAACGCATTATCCCGCTGCGCCTTGTATTCGGGAGCGTCATATAAATTACCGACCAATACCTGTAGATTTCCCTTAAACAATCCGGTTCCTATGGAGACAAGCGCCAGCGCAGCATACATAATCCACAGCGCCGCAGATGAATTGACCGGGAACGCCAGACATAAATAACCGATAAACATCACCATGATACCAATGGTGACCATTTTGCCGAAGCCGAATTTATCGGCGAGCATACCGCCTATCAACGGCATGAAATACACAAAACCGAGGAACAAGCCGTAAATATTTCCCGCCTGATCCTCATTGAATCCGAATTTTGCCTGTAAAAACAGCACAAAAATGGCGAGCATCGTGTAGTATCCGAATCGTTCGCCTGTGTTTGCCAATGCTAAAGCATAAAGTCCTTTTGGATGATTTTTAAACATAATTATAATTAATGGTTTAGTTAATATTCTATTGTATAATTTGTTTGAGAGAGCCTGTTTCGGGATGGAAAAATATCTTTACGGGATTTTTCTTGTCCTCAAACAGCACAGGCGCAAAGTTTTCGTAGGAACCAAACTGGACGACAAGCGTCTCTCCTTTAAAAAACGTTTTCTGGTCTGTTTTTATCTCGACGGACGCTTTTCCGGGTACACAGTAAATAAGACCTTTCGTCGCTTTTTCTTTCTTTTCGGCTTCTTTCGGACTTAATTCTTCCTGCCGGGCCGTCGTCGCTTTCAGGTTCATATAAACCGGTGCGCCACCCAGGTCGTCTGCGTCTAAAATCCCCAGTTTCCGGGAAAAACGGAAGATTACTTCTTTTTCCATATCTTCCTGCGGAAGGATGGTGACATCAAAATAGTCCGTTTCACTTTCGCGCGTACCTATAAATAAATAGGTCAGAGCTTTTTCCTGATCTTCCAACTGTTTGATCACTTGCTTCATCGCTTCACCGTCGGGTGGCATTTTTTCCGCATCGCCGGTCAGGATGTCCATCCGGCTTTCGCGAATGTGGTAGATTTGTTTGGCGGCGACTTCTGCCTGCCGCGCCACGGAACCGGCCATCAACAATTCTTCCGTCAGTACGGCCGTTGTATTTACCTTTTGAGCGGCGTCTTTCACGTCTTTATCCGGCGCGGACTCCGTCGGCGTGTATTCGGCGTTGATGGCACACAACAATCCGTCCTCCGTCAAATAGACATAAGGCGCTACGGTTCCGGCTTTAAATTCAACCACATACGTATTTTCTTTATCCGGAATACCCTTGTTAACCAAAGATATTTTCTTCAGTTCGTAATAGGAGTCATTCTCCGTAACCGCATCTTTTACCCCTAAGTATTTTTCGGCATACTTATAATAAGGCCCTGCCTTACAGGTTGTTTTCGTTATTTCTGCATTAACGATTAAAGATGTTTTCGGCAACGAATACTGAACCCCGTATCCGGTACTTTTAGTGGCCGTTTTTTTCTCGACCCTTGTTTGCGATACTACTACCGTAGTACATAACAACATAGCAACAGTAAAAATGATATGCTTCATTTTCTTTATAAATTATCCACAATAAACAATTGCACAAATCTATGAAATATTTTTCGAGTAACCAACTTTCTGCCGCAAATTTTCAAGATAGAGCTGTTTTTCTTGAAATCCGGCCACATTCGGAATGGTATTTTTTTTCAGATAAAATGTACAAACATGCGGTAAAACCAAATTTATCCTGTATATTTGCCCTGAAATATAAAAACAATTAATATGGAAAATAATCAGAACAACAATGAGATTCAAATAGAACTTACTGAGGAGGTTGCACAGGGAACGTATTCCAATCTGGCAGTTATCGCCCATTCGGCATCCGAATTTATCCTTGATTTTATATGTATGGTGCCCGGCGTACCCAAAGCGAAAGTGAAAAGCCGTATTATCCTCACCCCCGACAATGCCAAGCGTTTACTCTTTGCTTTACAGGATAATATCCGCAAATTCGAGGAACAAGCCCAAACCGGCAAAACAGCCTCCTTCGGTGATATAATCCCACCGATCGGGGGAATCAAGGGGGAGGCGTAGGCCGCTGGCTAAAGATTTGTTCAAGTTCTCTTTGCATCTTTTCGTTCGGGGATGGCATAATAGGGGATTCCGCTGGTCAAGCCAACTTCATAGATACCTTTTTTTATATTCACCTTTTTAATCAGTTGTAAACCTGTTGTCGTAATTTGATAAAGCGTCAAGTTGGTAGCGTCACCCCAATTGAAGGGCGTATCAAAACGGTAGTTTCCACCGGCTTCATCTGTATATAAGATGATTCCTGCATCATCGCGCCAGACGGCAGGAAAAGCAATCGTATTTTTCCGGCGGAGTATCCTGTCCTGCTGTTTGACCACACTGTCGGGCAGAGATACACTGACCCCGTCGCTATACAAAGCAACCCTGTTACTGCCTATTCCTTCCACACCAAGCCTTTTCAGCCGGTTCAGGTAGAAGTATTGAGGGCTTTTCAACATAAAATCTCTTGTTAAATCGCGTACCCATGTATCTATTTTATAATCCGTATTCCAGAAAGATTCTCCATAACATGAAGTGCCAAAGAGGAAACCCAACTCGAAATCGCTTCCCTTAACATCGGGATTGATGCCTACGCCGGTACATACCTGTGCCGGAACCCGCAGGTAGTCGGCTTGCGAGAATCCGTTAAAGTGCCAATACAGAGGAATATCCCCCGTCATATAATCCATATACCATTCGCTGGTGACATCTATGCCATTCGCATTCCAGAATTGAAGGGCTTTTTTCTGGTATCCGGCCTCCATGATCACGGATTCTCTATGCCCTTCGCTCGGGCGCGCTATCCAGGCGTCTATATGGATGGTAGCGGCTTCTTTTAGTTCGGGAATCAAATCCAGCAGGCGGAGGATACGCATTTGCGTGTATCCCTTTTCCCATTCGTTACAGTAGTTAATTTGATAAGCTTTGCGATTGTTATAATTACCAATCACCATCAAATCACCGGATTTATCCTTTGAAATCATATCGTTTTCCACGTATTCCGGCCAAAGCGGACTATTGTCGTAAGCATCGGTCATATTGATGTGGAGGCTTACGGTTGTATGGTATTTGCGGGCTTCCCGCATCAGCCACCTCAAACTTTCCAAGGCTGTTTTATCCGTATCGCGCTTCAAGGCCGGATTGACTTCAAAGAAGGCTGGATACTTATCGTCGTGTCCATTGTACTGCCATCCGACCAAATAAACAATTTTAGGGACGCCCAATGTCAATTGGTCTGCTTGCCGGATAATGTCGAATACTTGTTCGAAGGTTAAGTTTACGTTCGTATCTCCTGCATCGGGGCGGGATAAAAACATTTTGAATGTCCAGGTTTGGGAATAGTCATAATGATAATCACCGCTTTTGCAAAAAGGCGAAAAACAAAACCACAAACCGGCAAGAATAAATAAGGTTCTCATATTTATGCAGGTATTTTTTTTAATAAAGAAGAACCGGCAGGCAAAACCGCCTGCCGGTTCTTACGTTCGTTTTATTTACTGAGATTCGTGACGCTTATCGTCCAGACTTTTGTTGTTCCGTCTGCTGCTGTGACTTTGTATTTCCGGGTTGCGGAAAAGTCGCCGGGCACGCCCAACACAGGAGCGCCTTCGACAGGTACAATCACGGCTGCCGTAGATAAGTAAAACCGGCCCACCACAGAGGTGAGGGATACCTGTTGACGGATAGCTTCAGTAAAAGTCCCATTGGCCGCAGGCACTGCTAAGGTACAGGTTACTGTCCCCGAAGCTGTGTCAATCACTTTATTCTGAATCGTCAGACTTACTACTTTAACAACAGGCTCGTTGTCAATCCAAGTGCTACTCGCATCTTTATATCTGAAATCAAACCTAATATCAGTGATATCAGCAGTATCGAAAGCGGGTAATTCTTCTAATCCACTTGTCAGGCAAGAGGTAAACATACCTATCAGCCACAGGCAAAGGCCAGCTTTGAAATATTTAATAAATGTACTTTTCATATACTTTTCTTATTTTGTTTAACTATAATTTCAATCACCAACCCGGATTATTCGGGCCTAAATTACTGTTTCTTTCTATTTGTCCTTGCGGAATTGGCAACAAATAGCGGCGTTCTTCCTTGAAAGCTCGTAAATGAGCATTTCCATGCGTTACATTACCCACATAAAACGACTTCCGGTCGTTTGCTATCTCAATGTAAGTAGGCGAAACCGTCAGTTCCATCATTTTCCCGCCCGGAGTAACGCCCTCGTTTGCATATCCGCCATGTTTACCCCAGCGCAGAAGCGACCAGTAGAAGTCGTTTTCCAGAGCAAGTTCGCATCTTCGTTCCTTGATATAGAGCGCCCAGGCGCCCTGCAAGGAAGAAACCTGTGAAGGCGGCAGTTTCCCATGAATCGTACGGGTTTGATTGCAGAGTTCTATCGCTTCTGCAAAGTTTCCTTCCCCCATGCCGGCCAGCCAAAGAATGGCTTCCGCCTTGTTTAAAAGCACCCGGCCATACCGCGTGACTACATAATGATAGTCGGTAGGCGTTCCGGCCAGCACGCGAGGCTCAACGTTGTAAACCCCTTTTCTGAAAATATAATTTGTCAAACTCATGTGAGGGCCTAAGGCGCCGTTTGTCTTACGCCAGAGATTACCTCTGACCGTAGTCCGGATTTCCTCGTTCCACCAAGTATCGCCGTCATACACAATTGTAGCATAAAAACGGGCGTCACGGTTTGAATATATCAGCGAACTGACAGAAATGTCGCTTATGACTTCGCCGGAGTAGAGCACTTCGCCAATTTCGCCTGCTGTCGTCCACGAGGGAGCTGCGTTGGAAATCTTCACATTGTTTTTAAACTGTGTCGATTCGTTCCATTTGACGGCTTGATTCGTCGATTCGTCAATGACGTCAAAAGCATCTACCAGGTTCTGCGTTGGCGCCCACCACATCCAGCCGATAAAAGGCTGCCCGCCATTGGTTTTAAACAATGGGCTGCAATCATTCTTGAGCAGGATATCATTGTTTGTATTCGGCATTATATTTTGCAGCGGCGCAATAGCATCCGTATTCGTATTCGCCTTATCCCGGTAAATAGAAAAGATAAGTTCATTGGAATACCGGTCTTTTTCGTTGAAGATGCTACCGAAGTCGGAAGCCAAGGTGCAGTTAGCGACATTGTTGGCTGCCGTAATCGCCATATTCAGCCAGGTTTTCTTCTTGGCAGCGTCCGTTTCATAAGCAGCGGCCTGAAGCGCTATTTCCGAAAGGAAGGCATTGGCCGTATTCTTTGAAAGTTCTCCACTGTTGACGGCTTCCGGCAGGTAGGGTATGGCCGCATTGATGTCATCGAGGATATAGGAATAACTCTCGGTGGTAGATTTGGTTGTAGGCATCTGCAAACCATTGTTCAAAGTGTCGGCCGGCGACAATACTTTGTCCACCCATACAAAGCGCCCCATCGTACGCGCCTGCTGGTAATACAATAATGCGCGCAACAATTTCCCTTTCGCAACCAATTCGTTGGACTCGTTTTCCGAAAGCCCTTTCCCGTTGTATTCAGTCGCTTTCTCAATAATCAGGTTGCATCTGCGGATATTTCCGAAATTACCGAAACCGCCTGAACCGTCGTACCTGTCAAATTCATCTCTTACAAACGAACCGGTTCCATTGTTATGAACGGAATTGTTTGTCCTTTCTTCCCAACTCGTTTGATTTCCGCCCACATAACCATTCATAACGGCGCTGATGGCGCCGGTTACAAAAGCATCGGCAGTGGATTTAGAACCCCAAACAGTCACTTCGTCATAAATTGTAAACGGTTGGGTATCCATCACATTACAAGATGTAGCTGCCAACAAACAAGCGAGCATGACCGAAAATCCTATGGATATGTTATTTTTTATATTCATTTTTCTATCATTTTAATGTTATTAAAATCCTAAATTCAGACTGATGGAATACGTGCGTGTCACGGGATAGTCATAATTGTTCGTACTCCCGTTTTCCGGATCGAATCCGTATTTGGTAGCAGGAGACAACGTAAAGAGATTTTGCCCGCTCAAAATCAACTCCATCTTATAGAGCCATTTGATGTTGCGCAAGAGTTTATCCCTGAAGTTATACCCCACCTGGGCGGACTTCAACCGGATATAACGCCCATTGACCAACCAGAAATCGGAGGTTTGGTAGTTGTTATTCCCGTTTACATTGGCATTCATGGCTGCTCTGGGGAATTTGGCATTGCGGTTGTCCGGCATCCAATAATCACTCTGGTAAGGATAAACAAAGGTATAACCTCCGGTATCCTGTCCCCTGACAACAGAGTCCAAATACAAATCCCTTGAGGTAGCTCCCTGAAACAAGATATTGGCAAAGAAACCCTTATAACCCAAGTTGGCAAAGATACCATAATTGCCGCGTGGAAAACTGTTTTTACCTATGCGGTACTGGTCGTTGGCGTCAATCATACCGTCGCCATTCATATCCTTGTATTTGATATCGCCGGCCACCAGGTCGAAAGAGCCTTCGCGGCGCGGAGTATTTAATACATCATCCGAATTTGCGTAATAACCTAAGTTACGAAAACCGGTCGTGTAATAGCCTTTCTGTTGCACAGCCCGTTTGTAGGGATTTTTCTGGCTCGCCAGGTCTTCGTTCCATGCTACCGCAACCAGTTGATCAAAATAAGTGAAATTGGCACCTAATTCGTAACTCAGTTTTCCGGCATGGTCTTTCCATGAAAGAGAAGCTTCGTAACCTGCCCGGCGATGCTCGCCTTCTGATTTAACCTGAGGCAAGGATAATCCCAAAGGATCTGTATAAGCTACATTCGACGGAGAAGTAAGGTATCCTTTTGTTCGCATATAAAAATATTCAAAAGTACCGCCCAAACGTTCGCCTAAGGTGTTGAAATCAAATGCAACATTATACGTATCGCTGGTGTACCAGGTAATATCGGGACTAATTAGATTGCCTTCGGAAAATGTAGGCACAATTTGTCCGTTGAGTACATAACCGCGCTCCGTCAGACCATAAGAGGTCAGGTAACTGAAAGCCGAAACGCCCGAATCCAATCCGACTTGCCCATAAGCGGCACGAATTTTGAAATAATTCAGGATATTTTTGTCTTTCAGCGGTTGGAAGAAAGGCTCTTCCGAAATGGCGTAGGCGACTGTTCCTGCAAAGAAGGTACCCCAACGCTTGTCTTTAGGGAATAAATCGCTACCGTCACGACGGAACGAACCGTTAAAATAATATTTTCTCTTGAAATTGTAGGAGGCGACGCCGACAAATCCGGCACGGCCATTCTCTGCTTCACTCCCGCTATTTGCCATTGTGTTGGAAGGTCCGGCGCCCATCTGGTCAATCATAAAAACATAATTCTTGCGGGTTGCCGAGAAATATCTGTTGAAGGCATAATTTTGTTCGTAGCCGAAAGTAGCCGACACATTATGTGTTTCATCCAAGAAAGAGCGCTTATAATCTGCAAAAAACTGAAGTGTCCATTCCCTGTAATTTTGACTGCCATAACTTAAACTAACCGGAAAATCCGGTCCCTTCGCACCTGAAAGGTCATACTGCTCAGCTGTTTTTTGCCATGATTTAATATCATATATCCCAAACCGGTAATTTCCTCCGGCTTTCAACGATAATCCTTTTACACCATATACATTCCATTCTGCATTAAATTGGGGGGTAATTACTTTCCAGTCTGTTTTGCGGTATCCCGAATTCAGGGAAATTTCAGCCACAGGATTGTCATATCCTACATAAATTTGTCCGTCTTGATTGTAAGCCAAACTCCACGGCCCTTGATTTTGAATATGCCCCCACGTGTGGTAGTAACTGTTGGCGTATTGCGACAGGGGATTCCGCATATTGGTGACGTAGGCGTTTATCCCGAACGTAAG
>JAISJX010000435.1 GCA_031261145.1 Tannerella sp. | reverse complement strand
AGCGTTTCGCCGGTGGCAAAGAACGACCAGTGCTTTTGCCAGCCGGCATACAAGTTTTTGCATCTCTGTTCAAAGTCCTTGAGGTCGGATTCTTCAAAATACCAATCCGACCCGTACAGAATCCGGTCCTGGTACTTGATAAAGAAGTCGCGCGTTTTTTTCCGGTCGCGGATGGCATGCAAATGCACGTGTCCCATACGCGCCGCCAAATCGACAAAGAAATTGGGATAGGCGTCGAAACGGCGTGCCACTTCGTCCAGGCTCCATTCGAGGCTGCCGATGTGGGCGCCGACAAACGTCAGTTGCGGATACCTTTCCAGGATATGATCCCGCGCTTCGATCTGCTGTTCATACGTGGGCGCTTCGGGATGCCGGTACATGTGATATTCGGGATGGTTGCGGTAGTAATTCAAGTCGTTGCCCATCGTGATTTCCTCGTAGGGCAACCAGCAGTTGCGGGGTTCTCCCAGATGGGCGGCAAGCGGGATGCCTTCCTTTTCCAGGTAGGCGAAAACCGGCGCAAAGGCGGGATGATCCACCATCACATAGCGGCCATCGTCGTACTGCAAGACCATGCCGATGTTTTTCCATATCTTGACGCCTTTCGCGCCCGCATCCATACATCGCTTAATCCGCGCGATGGCTTCACCGGCAAACGCGGCGTCGCCGAAGTTCGCCGGGTCAAAGGTACCGAGGAAATCAACCGCCCCGGGATGACTTTTCTTCATCGTTTCGCCGATCTCCAACTGCATGTCGAGCGGCTCCCCCGCATCCACATTGATGGTCAGGATGTGCATGTGGATGGAAGGGACATACTTCAGCAATGCGTCATTCAGAAAGTCGTAATGAAAATGGGCGTCTATTTTGGGCGCTGAAGCAAAATCTTCCGGCGAATAATAGCCTGTTTCGCGGGAACAAGCTGAAAACAAAGAGCCTCCACTTATCATGGCTAAGCAACCGGCGCTGTTTCTGATAAAAATTCGTCTGTTCATATCTTCGATTTTATTTTTGAGCACAAATATATGGAAATATTTTAAATTTGGAGGGGAGACGTTTTTATTTTTCAGGTAATATTCTTATCTTTTCCACCTTATTCCCCGTCAGGTGATACTTTTCCCCGCTTTCGGGACAGACAGCGAAGCCATCCTCGTCAAAATCCAGCCGGTGACCGTATTCGCTGACCCAACCGCTCTGACGGGCGGGATTGCCGACAACTAACGCATACGGCAATATATCCTTAGTTACCACCGCCCCGGCGCCAATCAGGGCATACGCGCCAATCCGGCAGCCGCAGACAATCGTCGCATTCGCGCCGATCGAAGCCCCTTTTTCCACGAACGTAGGCCGGTACTGCTCTTTGCGCGAAATGGCGCTGCGCGGATTGATCACGTTCGTAAACACGCAGCTTGGCCCCAGAAACACCTCATCCCCGCACGTCACGCCCGTATACACCGACACATTGTTCTGTACTTTCACCCGGTCGCCCAGCGCCACGCCCGGCGAAACCACCACATTCTGCCCGATGGTGCACGCTTGTCCAACCGTACACCCCGTCATCAGATGCGAAAAATGCCAGATCCGCGTGTCGTCGCCAATCGTACATCCCTCATCAATCACTGCCGTTTCATGCGCCTGATATGTTCCCATCGTCTTCCTTATTTATATATCAAAAACAGCGTCGGTTTCTTGCTTAAATCGGGCATCCTGCCGACCCATTCTTTCACGGGACGGGTTTGAATGGATTCATCCCCGCACGTGATTTGAGTCGCCACACATAATTTCGTGCCCGCCCTGCATATACGAACGAGGTCTTCCATCAGTTTATTGTTCCGGTAAGGCGTTTCGATGAAGAGTTGGGTCTGGTGTTCCGAATAAACGCGGGATTCCAGCGCCTTGATCCGTTCCGCACGGGCGGAGGCGTCAACCGGCAGATAACCGTGAAAAGCAAAACTTTGCCCGTTGAATCCCGAAGCCATCAACGCCATCAGGAGAGACGAAGGGCCGACCAGCGGCGTCACCCGGTATCCTTTCCGTTGCGCAATGGCCACCACATCGGCGCCGGGATCGGCAATCGCCGGACAACCGGCTTCGGAAATCACGCCCACCGATTCGCCCCGCGCCAACGGTTCCAGATAACCCGAAACCTGTCCGGGAGAAGTATGCTTGTTCAATTCATAAAAATGGAGTTCGTCAATCACGATCGAAGGATCGGTCTTTTTCAGGAAACGACGCGCCGTCCGCACATTTTCCACAATAAAATGCCTGATCTGAAGGATGACTTCACGATTGTATTCCGGGAGCACCTTCCGGTGCTCCGTCTCACCTAATGTGACTGGTATAAGAAAAAGAGCCGGTTGCCTCATGCTTTTTCAAGTTCTTTTAATTTAGCCGTTTGTATATACACTTTGTAGCAAGACCCGGTATGAGAAGTTGATTTCCCATAAGAAATTCTATGGTTAGTTCTTTTTTGTTATCGGAAAAATGAAAACTGTAATAAAACACATTACCATTAATAACCGGTTCATCACCGACAATTTGAGCGCCGTACAAATAAAGCGGATCAATACGATAGGTGTTTGTATAACTGTAACCGTCAGGAACGGTGTGAATCCATTCGTCGGACAGCGTAAATTCAATTGTATTTTCCGATTCTTCATAATGCAGACCATTATACCCGTCATTACTGGCAATTTGTTGCCATTTACCGGTAATCATGCTCCGGATTACAGTATCTGTACGAAGTGAAGGCCAAAGGTCAGTACCCTCGCTGTTACAGTGATAGAATATATCATCACATTCAACCTCCGGTTCGAGTTCAGCCACGCCTAATTGATTACAACTCGTCAGCCATAATCCCAAAAACATACATGCGACAAAAAACAGGTTCTTTTTCATATCTTTTTTTTTATTAATTGTCCTCAAAGATAGGGCTTTTTCTCATTTGAGCAGTAGCCGGGTGCGTTAAATATCGTGAAATTTCTTTTATCAGTTCAAAATCCGAATTTGGGAAACGTACAGAATCATCCATCCGACCTCCGTTTACTAATTTCAACGCAGGATTATCCGGCGATTTTTGTTGCCATTCAGTCAAGAAAGTCGACGCTTGCTGATTCATATTCAAACGTCTGAGCGCCATAACATACAGATAATCGGTTGATTTATAATCCGCCCCGTTTTCCCGGGTATAATTTATTATTTCCTGATAAAGAGTCTGCGCTTTAGCCGTTTCTTTAAGATTTGACAGACATTCGGCTTCCAGAAAATTTTCAATCCGTTCGTCTACATCATAAGGACGCCCCACGCCAAGATTTTCAGGCCATAACCGGGCTTTCTCCATGGATTTCAGGGCCTGCTCGAATTTCTTTTCTTTCAGGAATTGCAAACCCTCTAAAACAGCCGCCTTCCGGTAGATGGTTCTTCCATACATGGCGCCTTCATGAGGCAATACAACTGTATTTTCAAGTTCCTTCAACGTTTCGGAATAAAACCCGTTTTCCAGTAAACTTTTTGCATAGTTGAACTTGATAATATCATTTTCAGGGAATTTCCCCATCGATTCTTTGGCAATCTCCAACGCCTGAGCAAACTGTCTTTT
>JAISJX010000381.1 GCA_031261145.1 Tannerella sp. | reverse complement strand
TGATAAGTTGGTCAATACAGACAATAACAAAAGCCAGTAACGCCGTATAGGCCGCTCCGACTGCAAAAGAAAGTGATTTCATGACTCCTTTTAATTACTTGTTTTTAAATATATTAATTCATTCAATAGCGACTGATAAAAAAGAAACACATTCGTCCCTTTTTTATTCATCTTCGCTTCAGGGGTCAAATATATTACTTTTTACAGATTTCTCAAAAAAAAAATTTCATTGTGAATAACCGGGGGATAACTATTCATAAACAGGGAAAACTTTTTCTTGACAATCCGGCTTTCATTCGCACATAGTTTTTGTTTTTACTTATGCAACTAAAGAAAGGGTTATTTCTTCTGATTTTCCAACAGTCAAATCCACCAAAAAACCGGTTTCAACGACCGGAAAATATTCCCGCACAAGTTTATCAACAACCTGTATCAATTAACCGAATATAATTCATTATCAATTATATAATATGTTTATAACTCCTGATATTCTTCTAATAAATACTTCCCGGACATTTAAAACCAATTTATGCAAGCAACCGGACAAAAATCTTTCAACACTTTCAACCGGTAATTATTATCTACATATCAGTTTTAAATTAAAAAATAAAATAATAAGAATGGATTGAATCTTGTTAATAAGTTCATTTTTGGAAAATATTCTATACTTTTGTTCCGTTGTATATGTAACGCTTTAATAGTAAATCGCGATGAAAAAGACGTATTTGTTTTTAGCTGTTTTGTTGACATTCGCTTTGAGCGCCTGTCAGTCGGAAAAATCTTCCGTTTTGAATCTTCCGGTCGACGAGTACGAAAGTAAGATGAAAGCCGCCTGGATAGGTCAAATGGTCGGGGTAGGGCGGGGTTTTCCCACTGAATTTAAATGGCGGGGAGAGATTATCCCCGAAAAGGAGGTGCCGCTATGGACGCCTGAAACCGTCAACCAATACGAACAGGATGATTTGTATATGGAAATGATATTTCTGGAGTCGATGGATAAATATGGCATAGACGTATCGACACGCAGCGCCGGTATTGATTTCGCCAATACGCGGTTCCCGCTGTTTTGTGCGAACTACCGGGGGCGCGAAAATCTGCGGGAGGGCATTGCGCCGCCGGCCTCCGGTCATCCGCGTTTCAACATCAATTGCGATGACATAGACTATCAGATCGAAGCTGATTATTCGGGCATCATTGCCCCCGGTATGCCGCAGGTGGCCATTGATCTGGGTGAAAAATTCGGAAGCATGATGAATTATGGCGACGGGATGTATGCCGGACAGTTTGTGGGCGGGATGTATGCCGCCGCCTTTTTTGAAAGCGATTTGGAAAAGATCATTCAAAAAGGGCTGGAATGTATTCCGGACAGTTCGCTGTATGCCGCCTGTATGCGCGACGTAATCGCATGGTATCACCTGGATACGCTGGATTGGCAGGGGACATGGAATAAAATCATGGACAAGTATTACCGGACATTAGACAACCAGCCTTTGCACAGGAAAGGCGTCGGCGCCTGGTTGGATATCGACGTCAAGATAAACGGCTCGTTTATTGTGCTGGGTTTGCTTTACGGACATGGCGACATTGATTCCACGTTCCAAATATCCGTCCGTTCCGGATTCGATTCGGACTGCAATCCGTCCAGCGCATTGGGGATTCTATTTACCTCTAAAGGAATGGAAAATATCCCCGAAAAATACTATTCCGCCTTGAATGAAAGCAGGAAATTTTCATATACCCGCTATAATTTCCCGGAATTACTGGCCGTTTCAGGTAAACTCGCTAAGCTGTTTATTGAAAGACAGGGAGGCGGCATCAAGAAGGACAGGGACGGACGCGCCTGTTTTGTCATACCCGTCAAGCAACCCGTGCCTTCCAAACTGGTACGGTCATGGGATCCGGAGCAGGTTGCGGATGAAGCATCCGTCCGTTTGACGGAAGAGGAAATGAAGGAAATCCGCTTTGTGCCCTCCAAACTCATGGAGCAGGTGATGAAAGCGTTTACGCCGGCGCCGGATTTGAAGATATGGAATGTCACCAAAGCATCCTGTTCACAGTTTGTTTCCTTAGCCGGACGGGATAAGGTACTGCAATTAGGAGGGTTTGAAATGAGCGGGCCGTTGCCGGTTCCGGATGTGGAAAAACCGGAAATAAAGTTCAGCGTGATGAATGAACCCGGTAAAACGTACCGGCTGTCCGTGGTTATGGAACACATGTCGGCGGATAAATCCGTTTTTGAATTTGCAATCAATGATTCGCTTACAGCCCAAGGCTGGTATGACATCACGTGTGATTTATCAAAATACAGGGGAAAATCAGTCGGATTTTGGATGACCGGAGAAAACAGTGACGAGGATAATAAAATATTCATTAGCAATATGAGGATCGAGTAAAATACCTTGTTTGGGGTATTGACAGTCTATGGCAGAGTCCCTACTTTTGTGCTAACGTAATTAATTTATAAAACGGATGATACATATCATAGGAAAATGGGTAAATTACGTATGTTGGTTTGTTATTCATATTTGTTAGTTTGGGAGTGTGTGCCTTATTTCAGTACAAATTTAGGGTAACCGCATTTCAATGGAAAGACGGAGCGGAGTCGGTACAGGTTTTAATAACGACCCGGTATCACTTGCTCGTCTTTCCTTTTTTTCCTTACGCGTTCATGAAAGTTCTAACATGCGCAAAATCGGACGCACGGCTTTTTCACGAATCGATTCCTCCACCGTTATTTCCGGCTGTTCGTCGCGCAGGCAACGGTAAAGTTTCTCCATCGTATTCAACCGCATGAAATTACATTCGTTGCAGGCGCATGTGCTGTCGTTTGGCGGAGCGGGGATGAACGTTTTCGACGGGTTCTGTTTTCTCATCTCATGAATCACGCCGCTTTCCGTCGCCACAATAAACTGCATTTTAGACGATTGAACCGTGTGATTCAGCAACGCCGCCGTCGAACCGATGAAATCGGCGGCCTGCAGCACGGGTTGCTTACATTCGGGATGCGCAATCACCTCCGCTTCCGGATACGTTTTTTTCAGTGCGACGATTTTTTCAAGCGAAAATTGTTCGTGCACGTGGCAGGCGCCATCCCAGAGCGCCATCCGGCGGCCTGTGATGCTGTTGATATAATTACCCAAATTACGGTCGGGGCCGAAAATCAGCTTTTCATCCTTCGGGAAATGGTCGACAATCTTGCGGGCGTTGGTCGACGTCACCACAATATCCGTCAGCGCCTTCACCGCGGCTGTCGTGTTGACATACGAAATCACCGTATGACCCGGATGTTGTCGGATAAATTCGGCAAACTCGTCTGCCGGGCAACTGTCGGCCAGCGAACAGCCCGCCGCTAAATCCGGGACTAACACCTTCTTCTCCGGCGACAGAATCTTGGCCGTCTCGCCCATAAAATGAACGCCGCACAAGACGATAATGTCCGCCGTCGTCTTCGCCGCCCACTGTGCCAAAGCTAAGCTGTCACCTACATAATCCGCAATATCCTGGATGTCGCCGGTCTGGTAATAATGCGCCAGGATAATGGCGTTCTTTTCTTTTCGCAATTGGTCTATTGCTGCTGCATACGTTGTCTGTGGAATCATCTCTTTTCTTTTTTTACTGT
>JAISJX010000292.1 GCA_031261145.1 Tannerella sp. | reverse complement strand
CGAAATACTCTGTTCCATGTGTTTGTTTTGCACAAATTCAAAGATGATATACGACTCCGACGAATTGGGATTGAAGCCTCCATATCGTTGCTTATAATTGTCTTCCAATAAGATAGCGGAGTTTTCCAGCATGGCAACGGCCTGATTCTCTTCCGATTTGGCCAATCCCAGCGTATAGGTTTCCGTCCCGCGTACCGACTGATGCCCTTTCTTTACCGAATTGGTATGAATGGAAATAAACAGGTTTGCCTTGTGAAAATTGGCAATATTGGCGCGTTCGTTCAATTCAACAAATTTATCCGTGTCACGTGTGTAAACCACGCGCACATCCTCATGGCCGGCTTTTATCAGGGCGCCCAGTTTGAGCGCGACGGCAAGATTAATCGTTTTTTCTTTGACATGAGCGCCTACCGACCCGGGGTCTTTGCCTCCGTGCCCGGCGTCTATGACCACGGTAAAGGTCTTCTCCTTCGCCTGAAGCATAGAAGTCCACAAAAGCAAAAAGGCTACTATATTGCAAATAATACAATTACTCCTATTCATTTGTGTACAAATCTTTCAAGTTCAGATACAAAGATATGAATATTTTTTTTATAAAACAAAAAAGGCCTCATACGAGGCCTTTTTTTATTGAAACTATCCTCCCCTCAAAAAGGTTCGGAGATGACTTCAAACGGAATTTCAACTGAAACTTCCTTGTGAAGTTTAATCTGAGCCTTGTAGCTACCAACTTCTTTCACAGGCTCTTTGATGACAATCAGCTTACGGTCGACCTCATGGCCTTTCTTCGCTAATTCATCGGCAATCTGAATATTCGTAACCGAACCGAAAATCGTGCCGGTAGAACTTGTTTTTGCTCCTATCACCAAAGACACATTTTCCAGTTTGGCGGCCAAAGCCAATGCGTCTTCTTTAATTTTCGCCAGCTTGTGCGCACGTTGCTTCAAATTTTCATTCAACACTTTTATTGCTGATTTCGATGCAATTACAGCTTTACCTTGCGGGATTAGAAAGTTACGTCCGTACCCATCCTTGACGGTCACGACATCGTCTTTGTAGCCTAAATTCACTACGTTTTCTTTCAAAATAACTTGCATATTCTGTCTCCTCTCTATATTAATTATTTCATCAAATCGGTTACGTAAGGAAGCAATGCCAGATGGCGCGCCCTTTTTACGGCTTGAGCGATACGACGCTGGAACTTCAACGAAGTCCCGGTAATGCGGCGCGGAAGCAGTTTGCCCTGTTCATTCAGGAATTTCTTCAAAAATTCCGGGTCTTTGTAGTCAATGTACTTGATTCCGCTCTTTTTGAAACGGCAATACTTCTTTTTCTTTACGTCCACCGACATGGGTGTCAAGTATCTGATTTCTGATTGATTATTCGTTACTGCCATCGTTTAATTCTCCTTTACTGATTCTTTTGATGCTTTTAAATGTCTTCTCTTCTCCGCATATTCCAGCGCATATTTATCTTGCCGGAATGTCAAAAAGCGAATCACACGTTCGTCCCGGCGAAATTGCGTTTCCAAAACAGCAATTGTCTCCGGATTTGCCTTAAATTCAACCAACTGATAAAAACCTGTCGTCTTCTTCTCAATAGGATAGGCCAGCTTGCGCAAGCCCCAGTTCTCTTCATTCACAATCTCGGCCTTCTCTGCCACGAGAATACCTTTAATTTTTTCTACCGCTTCCTTCATCTGGGCATCAGACAAAACGGGAGTTAAAATGAAAACGGTTTCGTAATTGTTCATATATTCATTATCGTTTTTAAATTTGCGGGGCAAAGGTAGTATTTTTCTTTGGATTTGCAATAATTTCCGGTTATTTTTTACGTTAGCATACTATTCAAGGTCTATTTTTCCGCTTGCCTGTATTATATAATGTATAGTGTGTGAGCGGAAAAGAGCCTGCGAACGATTTCTTTAACATATTTGGCATGAGACAATTACAGATATTTATACTATTTCTGTTCCTGATGCAGGGCTTTTTTTATGGCGTTGCGCAAGAAAAAGAGGCTGACGGGACAGATTATACGATGTACCGGCTGAAAACGTCCGGTTCTCTGTCTTCCGGCGGACAAACGCCGTTCTGGTTGACCGGCAACCGGTACGGCATCGTACCGCTGGCGGCCAATAACGGGTATCTGCAGGCCGGGCTATTCCACCGTCAACCGCTGGGTCACGGCTGGGAGTGGCAGGCCGGGTTGGATATGGTTGCCGCTACGCCGCGTTACCGCAAAGTGTATGTCCAACAGATTTTCGGCACATTGGCCTACCGGTGGATACATCTGAATATCGGAAGCCGGGGCGATGCGGATTATTACCGTTCAATGTTAGACTACAGACTAAGCAGCGGCGATATGGGACTGTCCACGAACAGCCGCCCGATTCCGGAAATAAACCTCTATATCCCTCATTTTGTCACACTTCCTTTCACCGGCGGATGGTTACATGGAAAAGGAAATTTCGCCGTGGGGCGCTCGTTTGATACGGATTACCTGCGTTCGTTTGCCAGGGCGAATCAAACCTGCGTCAAAAATGTCTTGTGGCATAACAAGTCGCTTTATTTGAATGTAAAAGATACAAGAAACGACTTCCCTGTTTCGATGACGCTGGGGATTCAACACATCGCCCAATGGGGAGGGATTTCCACGGATCCCCGATTGGGCGTACAACCTCATGCCTTGTCGGACTTCCTCCGCATCATCTTCGGAAAAGCCGGCGATAGCAATGCCAGTCTGTCCGACCAGATCAATGCACTGGGCGCCCATTACGGGACTTACGACTTTCGATTGAACTATGCAAAACAAAACTGGGCTGTTTCCGCTTATTATCAGCACTTGTTTTCCGACGCTTCAGGAATCGAATTTAAAAACGGATGGGACGGATTGAAAGGCGTCCAACTCGATTTGCCGACGTTCCCGTGGCTTCACAAAGCGGTGATTGAATATGTCACGACGCTTCATCAAAGCGGCCCGTTTCATTTCATTGAATTTGACCATGACAAATATCCGGGAATGGGCGGCGGCGGCGACAACTATTACAATAACGGGGAATATACCACCGGCGCCTCCTATTTCAACCGCGGATTGGGTTCGCCGCTCTTGCTGTCGCCCGAATACAATACCAACGGTACGCCGGGTTTCAACCATACCCGTATCCGCGCGTGGCATCTGGGAACGGAAGGAAACCTGACGGAAGCGCTTTCGTACCGGTTGATGGTATCTGCCATAGAAAGTTTCGGAAAGCCTTATGCGCCCACCCCGAAAAAACTAACAGACATCTCCTTCACAATGGATTTCCGCTATCTTTTCCGTAATTCATGGAGCCTCTCCGCTTCTTTAGCGGCCGACCGCGGTTCATTATTAGACAATCAGTCGGGTTTTAGCGTCTCTATCGCCAAATGGGGATGGATCAGGTGAGTTGGAGGCATCCTGCGAAACAATGAATCCATTTAATTTACATTATTGATTATTTCTTGCTATCTTTGTAACTTCATTATGTTCATTGATTGTTATGACAAAATATTTTTTATTACTGTTTAGTTTTGTGTCGGTGGCGATGTACGGGCAAAATCCCGATTCCGCCGACGACGCAATGGAATGTACTACGGTGACGGTCGGGAAGAAGGCTTCCGCAGACGGTGCCGTGATGACTTCTCACACCGATGACAGCCACCGTACACGTACCAATATCACTGTCGTCCCGGCAAAAGACCATCCTGCCGGAAGCATGAAAACCCTTTATCGCCGTCAGCCGGCCGCTGTCGAAACCGGCAAGATGGCGCAAAACGACTATGTGGAGACCGGACAAATACCCGAAGCCGCCCACACGTTCCAGTATTTCAATTCCGCCTATCCGTGCCTGAACGAGAAACAGTTGGCGATTGGAGAATCCACCTTCGGCGGGAGAGCCGAATTGCGTTCCGACGGACTGATTGATTGCAGCGCCCTCTGTATGCTGATGCTGGAGCGTTGTTCTACCGCCCGGCAAGCCATCCGGACGGCCGGCGAATTATTGGAAAAATACGGTTGGAACGATGGCGGCGAATGTCTGACCATTGCCGACAAACAGGAAGTCTGGCATCTGGAGATTGCGGGTCCCGGAAAAGGAAAAACAGGCGCCGTGTGGGCTGCGCAGCGCGTCCCCGACGAACATGTCGCCGTCAATACCAATGCCTCTACCATCCGGGAAATCGACCTGAAAAACAAAGACTTTTTCATGGCGTCGGCTAACGTTTTTTCCGTAGCCGAAGCGAATGGATGGTATGACAAGAAAAAGGAAGTGTTCCGTTTTGCCTACGCCTACGCGCCCGGCACACGAACCTCGCTTGGCTGTCGCCGCCGCGAGTGGAGGGTCTTCAACCTGTTGGCGCCCTCGCAGAACTTAGACCCCAACAGCGAAAACTATCCCTTCTCCGTGAAACCCGATTCGCCGGTGAAAAAGGAAGACATGGTGCGCGTGTTCAAAGACTACTACGAAGGCACGGATTTCGAC
>JAISJX010000271.1 GCA_031261145.1 Tannerella sp. | reverse complement strand
CAAGTTAAGGGCAACGCCCTGTGAGCAATAGCACAGGGCAACGCCCTGTGTTGAAATACCATCATCCAATCATAGCCCTGAAAGGGCGTTAGCCTGTCTCTTATTGCTATTGCCCTTTCAGGGCGCAACTAAACAACATCCTCAAATACACAGGGCGTTGCCCTGTGCTATTGCTCAGAAGGCTTTCAGCCTTACTCTGATGTCGTCGGGTAGAATATCCGATATTCATATTATTGTAAAGTAAACGCACTTTCTAATCCCTCGGCACTATTGGGTCCTACCCATAACCGGAAATCTCCTGCTTCCAATAGTGCTTTGTCCGCATTGTTCCAAAATTTCAAAGCATCGGCGGTCAATGTAAATTCCACCGTTTTCGATTCGCCGGGTTGCAAGGTGATTTTGTCGAAAGCTTTCAATTCTTTTACCGGACGGGTAATCGAACCGACTAAGTCGCGAACGTATAATTGCACCACTTCCGCACCGGCTACATTGCCTGTATTTTTTACCGTGCAAGAGACAACGATACTTTCATTCTTCGTGATTTCCGTAGCGGAAAGTTTTAAATCGCTGTATGCAAAGGTGGTATAAGACAGTCCGTAACCAAAAGGAAACAAAGGGTCTTTTCCGGCATCCAGGTAATAACTTGTATTCCCCAAGGAAACTTGTCCGGCTTCCAAGGGAATATTTTCAACAGTCGGGAGATTGTCTTGCGCGGGGCGTCCGGTGTTTTTATGGTTGTAATAAAGAGGCGATTGACCAACCACTTTAGGATACGTTACCGGCAATTTTCCCGAAGGAACGGCTTTTCCGAAAATCAAATCCGTTAAAGCAGGTCCGCCCATGGTGCCCGGATGGAACGTGAAAAGATAGGCATTTACCAAGGGGATTTCTTTCTCTATTTCGATGGCTCTGCCCGCCATAACCACCAATACAATGGGTTTGCCTGTTTTTGCCACTTCCGCCAACAATTCTTTTTGGGCGCCCGGCAGGGAAATATCCGCGCGACTGTGTGCTTCGCCCGAAAAGATGGCTTCTTCGCCGGCAAAGAATAAGACGACATCACTTGTCCGGGCGGCTGCCACTGCTTGCGCAAATTGTTTTTTATCCAAATCGCGGCTGAAATTCAATCCCGGTGCATAATTGATTTTCAATTGCGAACCGTATTCTGCCCGGAGTGCTGCCAAAGGTGTAACCGTGTGCGTTTTGTCGCCATCGAATACCCAGGTTCCCATCTGGTCGTGCGGAGCATCCGCCAAGGGGCCGATTACAGCCACCGATTTTATTTTATCGCTCAAAGGCAACAAGTTATTTGCATTTTTCAACAAGATAGCGCTTTCAATAACCGCTTCCCTGGCTTTTGCCAAATGATCTTCGGCATAGAAAACAGATTCTTTGATTTCCACGTAAGGATTATCAAACAGTCCCAATTGGAATTTCAATTTTAATGCTCTCCGAACGGCGTTGTCAATATCCGCTTCTTTTACTTTTCCCTCTTTCACTAATTGAGCCAGATAAGGGAGAAAAGCATGATTTTCCATGTCCATGTCCACAGTCGCATTTACAGCTACGGCCACCGCTTCGGACAAATCTTTCACGTATCCGTGCGGGACCATCTCTCCTATGGAATTCCAGTCGCTGACTACCAAGCCGTTGTATCCCCATTCGTTGCGGAGTATTTGTTTTACTAAATATTCATTGCCCGAACTCGGCGTGCCGTTGATTTCATTGAAGGAAACCATAAACGTGGCGGCTCCGGCTTCTGCTGCCGCTTTGAAAGGCGGTAGATAGGCATTTCTTAATTGTTCGGTCGAGAGGATGCTGGTATTATAATCGCGACCGCCTTCGGCTGCACCGTAACCGGCAAAATGTTTCGCACAGGCCGCTATGGAGGTCGGATCGTTTAAGCTGTCGCCCTGAAAACCTTTAATCATGGCGGCGCCTGATACGGACGTTAAATACGGATCTTCTCCCAAGCCTTCCACTATACGTCCCCAGCGTTGGTCGCGAGCGATGTCCAACATCGGCGCAAACGTCCATCGGACGCCTACCGAAGCCGCTTCGATAGCTGCTACCCGACCGCCGTTTTCCACTATTTGCGGATTCCAGGCAGCCGCTTGTCCTAAAGGAACGGGAAAAATAGTCTTAAAACCGTGAATGACATCCCGTGCAAAGAGGATAGGAATGTGGAGACGGCTTTCTTCTACGGCCACTTTTTGCAAGGCATTGACCGTTTCGGCATCTACTTCGTTCAAAATTGAACCGATCGTGCCGGCTTTGATCTGATTGGCCATATCCTCGTTGTAACCGTAACCGGAAATTTGATTCATTTGGCCGATCTTTTCTTCCAACGTCATTTGAGAAAGCAGGTCGTTGACTTTTTTATCCAATGGATCGCTGGTTTGTTTATTGCAAGAAAGCAACAACATCAAAAACAGGATTCCGAGACAGTGATTAACGTTTTTCAGGGGATTGCGGGTCAAGCCCGCAATGACAAACCGTATGTGTTTCATAACTTATTTTATAATTTTATGAGAATAATATTCATTGCCATCCGACACGGAAATAATATACACTCCTACCGGTAAAGAAGTGATATGGATGATATTACTTCCTTGATTGACTGTTTGGGATACTTGTTTTTGTCCCGATAGGGAATAAATGTCGATCTTTAAGGAAGACGGGGAAAAAGACGTAATTTCCAATACGTCTTTAGATGGAGAAGAGATGGTAAACAAATCATTTTTAAGCTCTTTCACGCCTGTGTCTTCCGATTTTTGATACACGCGCACATAATCAATCAGAAATTCCTGGGGCCAGATATTCGCATCAACGCCTTGAGCGCCTCCCCAATCACCACCGACAGCAAA
>JAISJX010000226.1 GCA_031261145.1 Tannerella sp. | reverse complement strand
GCCCACAACCAGCGGGCGGCGCGGAATTTCGCTATCTCCATAAAGTAGTTCGCACTGATGCCAAAGTTGAAGGTCAGGTTCTTTGCCACCTCGTCCGCCGAAAATCCGGCATCGGTCAGCTTCGCAAGAATCTCATTTCCCCAAGTCAGTGCGTAACCCAACTCCTGGGAGAGGTAAGCGCCTGCATCACTGAACAAACAGGCGTCCACCGCCAATGTCCTGTACTCAGGCAACGCCTCCCCGGCTTTCAACACGGCCGCAGCGCTTTCAACCCAGTTATCAACCGCGCGTCCTTTAATCAACGGGGCTTTGAATGGATTGTAATCCACCGAACCGTAGCACTTGTCAAGGTCTGCCCCACGCTCTTTCAGGTAAGCGGCAAGAATGCGAATCAATTCTTCCGCCTTGTGGTTGCAAGTCTTGAAGTTCAATTCCACACATTCCGGGTAAATACCGGCCAATAACGTAGCTACATTGGCCGCATTCACATCATTCCCTTTGAAGTGGAAACCCAAAGAGGTCACGCCTTTGTTCAGCAAATCCAACGCCTTCGCGTTGGCTGCTTTGAAATCCGTCACGTCTAAATTCTGACGTACGTTCCAATTGTTATCCTTCTTTGTTCCACGAACATAAGGAAACTCGCCGGGGAGAGACGTCGCCGTTTTTAACTCTTTGATGTCCTCCGCACGGTAAAAAGGATTTACATTAAATCCTTCACTTGTCTTCCAGACAAGTTTTTTCTCAAACGGCGCACCTTTCAGGTCAACCGTAATTTTGTCCAACCACTCCTGTACAGAAATGGGTGGAAATTCAGAGAAAAGTTTTTCTTTTAATGCTGTCATAAAATAAAACTTAAATATATTATATTGAAAATATTATCTCCAAACCAAAGAGAATCATACCCTAACGGCTGATAAATAACCATGCGTTTTTGAATTTTTCGTTTGTCCGCAGACGATTCACCAAATCCTCCGCGTCTTTCCGGTTATCATATTTATCCGCATAGACCCGGATATTCTCCTTGCTTGTCACAATCCCGGTATTTTTAAACTCACCGGCATTGAGTTCCGTCATAAATTGGTTTGCTTGCTTTTCCGTAACAAAACTTCCGATTATCACATAATAGTTCTTCGATGCCTCAGAGACAGGCGTTGGCGTTTCAGCCGCCTTTTTGGCAGGCATAACCGTATCTTTGGGGGGTTCTTTCACCTCCGGCGTCGAGGGCGCAGTCACAGGCACAGGTGTTATTTCTGAGGGTTCGGCTGTCTTTTCTGCCTGATTAACCGTTGAATCCGGCAAAGCAGTTTTCTGCTGCAACATTTCCGAAGGGATAAAACTGGCCGTATAAGAAGCCTGATTGACATCCGTCACCGGCGTCGAAATCAGTAAAAAGAAAGCGACAGCCGCCGCAATCATCCCCGCCACAGTCACCACACGGCGAACCGGCAGATGAATCACCCGTCCGCTCTTTTTCATTTCCGATGCAAGAACAGGCAACACCGTCACCGTCTCGACAACAGGTTGTTGCTCTTCAATTTCTTCCGCATTACGAACGGGCGACAAATAGAACGAAACCAAACCGTACGAATGAACGCTGAAAAGCGACGTCTCCGTATCCGGTCGAAAAATCAGGGCGTCCCCGTCGCCTTTTCCAAAAGAACCAACCGTCCCCAACCAGACCGTCCCGTTTTTATCCAATTCATATTTCAGCTCATCCACATCTTTTTTCAGTGCAGCCTGAGCGTCCTTAGCATCCATACCATACGCCTGCATATACGATTCGAGCAACAATCCGTCATTATGATTCAACGTCGGATTGAACACCATCTCTTTGCATGAAGGTTTGAATATGTGCTCCTTACATACATACACCGCCGGAGATAACTGAAGTACAAAGCCCCCGAAATCCGGTACAATCACACAATCGTTATGCAATAACAACCGTTCTATATGTGCAGAAATTCTAAACATCGTACAAAGATACATCCTTTTTATGAGATACAAAAAAAAAGAGGTCGTTCGTTACATTTTTTGAGAATTTAGCCCTTTCATAAACGGGATTTTCTGCCGGATGCAACGGGAATGTCATACCGATAGATTCTCCTTTCGCTTCCTGCACGATGATATGAATTATCCCCGTAAAGATAACCTTTTTCACGTGCAATATTCTCGATCTATCTTCGGCTCGCTTTTAATAATACGAGGTTTAAGTTCATTCAGGCGCACAGTTTACCGCCGCCGCTACGATATTTGCCACCACTGCGCGAAGCCGTATCGTACTCCCTTCGTCCTTCGGATGCACGCGGTGCGCCAGCAGGATTACCGCCACATCATTGTCCGGATCAATAATGATCGACGTGCCGGTATAGCCGGTGTGTCCATACGTATGGAGGCCGAACAGGTCGCCGTTATTCGATGCGTAGGGTGAGTAAACATCCCATCCGGGAGTGCGTCCAAATTCCTGCACGGCTACCGGCACAGTACGCATTTTTTTCACTCCTAACGGACTGAGGATACGTTTGCCGTTGTATTCGCCGTTATTCAGCAACGTAGCTGCAAGTATCGCCAAATCGTTGGCATCGGAAAACACCCCTGCATTGCCCGAAATACCACCGTTCATCACCCGCGCCAGCGGGTCGTGAACAAAACCGCGCAACACACTGCCGTCTTCCTGTTTTTCGGTAGGCGCTACCCGCTCCAATGTCTCGCCGGTCGGACGATAGTCGGTATGCGTCATGCCCAGCACATCAAAGATATTTTCTTTCGCAAAATTGCGCAACGTTTGATTGGAAATCGTCTCAATCACCCGTTGTAACGTGATATAATTCAGACAGCTATATTGAAAATCGGTTGTGGGTTTGAAATCCCGATCGCACGAAGCAATGTATTCAATCAACCCGTTGGGATTCGGCGCACCATATTTTTTCTGCACTTCTTCGACGGGCGCATACGGCGGAAGTCCCGAAGTATGCGTCATAATATCAATGATACGGATATCGGTTGTCTGGCCGTTTTCATCTTTCCAACCCTGAAAGTCAGGAATATAATAGTTCACCCTGTCCGTCAGGCGCAGTTTTCCGCGTTCGACCAGAATCATGGCGGAGATAGCGGTGGACATTGATTTGCTTACCGAAGCCATATCAAACACCGTATTGACATCCATCGGAACGGTATTCGGATACACTTCTTTGTTGCCGTAAGCTTTCAGGTAAGCTAATTTGCCTTGACGAACAACGGCAAGCACCGCGCCGGGAATTTCTTTGTCTGCAATGGATTGCAGGATAACCTCGTCGGCATA
>JAISJX010000179.1 GCA_031261145.1 Tannerella sp. | reverse complement strand
ACGACCTTTATGCGATTAACATTGATAATCAAGAAGTGGAGAAAATATGGGAGTTACCGAATGAGACAGACCATTTTACCAATTCCAACTCGATGATTATCGACAGGGAACAGGGCGTTTTTTATGCCCTGGCATATCCGAATAAACGTTACGCATCTACTATTGTATTAAATAAATATCAGTTAGACCAGCCCAAATATCAAAGCGTAGGCGATTCCATCCCTTACTTTTTCAATGATGTGGATTCCTATTGCGACCTGTTCCAGCGTTCCGATCAATCGGAATTATATACCGTCACGTCACATATCAATGATAATCATACCGTAATCAATATTTATTCCATTGCCTATCCGCCTGTCAGTCCCGGAGAAGCGTTACAACACCTGCCGGCGCAACGGAAAGCGGGGCTTTGGCTCACAGTTCTGTTCCTGTGTCTGACTTGTTTAGCCGGCTTACTCTGTTTTATTTATCGCAGGAAAAAGCGGAATAGCATCGAACAAAACCCGGAAGAATCCGAAGAACAGCCGGTTATCTATGAACCTCGTTTGTCTGAAAAACGACCACGGTCTCTCAATCTGTTGGGTAATTTTCAGGTTATTAATAAAGAAGGCGTCGATATTTCGAGTAATTTTACCCCTACAACAACGCAGTTGTTCCTGATGCTGCTTCTGGCAACCCTCAAAAACGGGCGAGGTTGTTCGTCCAAGGAAATCAAACGGATGCTGTGGGATGACAAGGACGACGACAGCGCCCGCAACAACCGCAATGTGTATATCAACAAGTTACGATCGATTCTGAAATCCTTTGACGAGATTAAAATATTGAACAGGGATAGTTATTGGACTGTATCTTTGGGCGAAACGGTTTTTTGCGATTATGAAAGATTCATGGTTTTAATAAAAATGCTACAATCCGGTCAGAGCCTCAACAAAAAACTATTGAACGAATTGTTAGACATCACCCTGAAAGGGAAGCTCTTACCCTATATCCAACAATCGGAATGGATAGAAGCCTATCAAGCAGAATACACTACCTTACTGATTGAATCATTGTTAGCATTCAGCAAGCGCGACGAGGTCAAGTCAGACCTGATGGCGCTGATGAAAATCGCTGATGCAATCCTGCTGCACGATAATATTGACGAAGATGCGATTGGACTTAAATGTTACGCCCTGTTCCATCTCGGGAAAAAAGGTCAGGCATTGCAGGCATATAACAAGTTTTCCGTTGATTATGAGGAATTATTAGCGACCAAACATAATCTGTCGTTTGAAAATTTAGTGAAATAGCGTAAGAAATAAAAAAAGGCGGATTACAAAATCCGCCTGCCTCCGTTAATGAGGGCGCACACGTAGGTGCACCCCTACAATTTTTGAATTATTGAATCTTTGAATTTAGAATCTCCTGTGTGTCAGAGGCAATCATAAATTCCTCATCCGTAGGAACCACCATCACCGTCACTTTACTGTCCGGTGTGCTGATGACGCTTTCTACGCCCCTAATCGTATTGTTCTTGCTCACATCCAGATGAATACCCATATATTCCATATCTTGGCAAACATATTCACGCATTGTTTGTTGATTTTCGCCGACTCCGCCGGTAAATACCAATATATCAACGCCATTCAATACGGCTGCATACGAACCGATGTACTTCTTGATACGGTAATTATAGTTGTTTGAAGCCAGAATAGCCCGCGGATTACCCTCGCTAACAGCTTTTTCAATCTCGCGCATATCCGACGAAACGCCCGAAATGCCCCATACGCCGCTGTTCTTATTTATTAATGTGGACAAACCGGCGGTATCCAGATTTTCTTTATTCATGATGAACTGCAAAGCCCCTGCATCAACGTCTCCGCAACGAGTGCCCATCAATAAACCCTCGGTAGGTGTCAAACCCATCGAAGTATCAACGGATTTTCCATTTTTAATCGCCGTTATAGAGCCTCCATTACCCACATGGGCGGTGATAATACGTTGTTTGTCAAACGGCACGCCTAATATCTCACAGGCGCGACGCGACACGTAACGATGGCTTGTCCCGTGGAAACCATAACGGCGAACGCCATATTTGGTGTACATCTCGTAGGGTAAACCATAAATATAAGCATAATCCGGTATCGTCTGGTGGAACGCCGTATCAAAAACGGCCACCTGAGGCGTTTCCGGCAGGATTTTCTGAATGGCATAAACGCCTTCGAGGTTGGCAGGATTGTGTAAAGGCGCTAATTCAGAACATTCCAAGACTTTGGCTATGACATCTTCATCAATCCGTACGCTCGACGAAAATTTTTCTCCGCCATGCACCAAACGGTGTCCCACAGCGTCAATTTCGTTATACGACTGAATGCAGCCATACTTTGCATCCGTCAAGATACTCATAATAAAGGCGATGCCTTCTTCATGCCCAGACATCGCTTTTTCGAGCACGACCTTTTCGCCGTTTACGCCGGTCAGTTTCAGAAATGTACCCGGCAGGCCAATCTTTTCTACTCCGCCCTGCGCCATCACTTCCCCCGACGTCATATCGAAGAATTTATATTTAATCGAACTGCTTCCGCAGTTTAAAACTAATATTTTCATGTTTGATTACTTTTTGCTGTTTTTTAATCCAATCGCCTGATTACAAGCAATCGCAACCATTTGATAAATATCTTCGACCGAACAACCGCGCGACAAATCATTCACCGGTGCGGCCATTCCTTGCAAAATCGGGCCAATCGCTTCCGCTCCGCCTAATCGTTGCACTAATTTATAACCGATATTTCCCGTTTCGAGCGTCGGGAATACCAATACGTTCGCTTTGCCGGCCACCGGGCTGCCTGGAGCTTTCTTGGAGGCAACGCTTGCGACCAACGCCGCATCAGCCTGCAACTCACCGTCAATCAGCAACGCAGGTTCCATTTCTTTGGCTATTTTAGTCGCTTCTACGACTTTATCTATCATTTCGTGGGAAGCGCTTCCTTTCGTGGAAAAACTCAGCATGGCCACCCGCGGTTCCACACCGGCCAGCGCACGCGCCGTCTGTGCAGTCGAAACGGCAATCTGCGCCAGTTCGGGAGCAGTCGGATTCGGCATCACGGCGCAATCGGCAAACACCATCACGCCGTTTTCACCATACGTATCTTCCCTCAGGAACATCAGAAAAGCGCCTGATACACATGAAATTCCGGGTACTGTTTTGATAATCTGCAAAGCGGGACGAAGCACATCGCCCGTTGTATTTTGCGCTCCGGCAATCTCGCCATCCGCATCCTTTGCTTTAATCATCAGACATGCCAGATACAGAGGGTTTTCAACCAATTGAAGAGCTTTCTCAGGCGTCATTCCCTTAGTCTTGCGCAACTCCAAAAGCAAATCTGCATAGTACTGTTTTTTCGCATGACTTTTCGGGTCAATCAAAGTGGCTTTACTTATATTTTTCAAGCCGCAGATTGTGGTCAATTCTTCTATTTCACCCAGGTTTCCAAGTAAAATAATTTCTGCTACACCATCGGCAAGCAACCGGTCTGCAGCCTTCAATGTCCGCTCTTCCGTTCCTTCCGGGAGAACAATACGTTGTTTGTCGGCTTTCGCACGCGCAACAATTTGTTGCATTAAATCTGTCATATATTTTTTATTAATTGATTCCAAGCTATTTCCGGTATCCATAAGGCTTGCGCCCTCAACATATCATCCATATAGAACTGCAAAATTATTAAAATTGTAACATAGAGATTGCAAAAAGTCGGTCTAATTTGCATCTCGACATCTCAATTTTGTGATATTTAACAATAGCTTTCTGCTTCTTTATCGCCGGAGAGAATCAATTGCAGGTCTTCGGCGGACAAAGACTTTGTTAAATTTCCATTATGAGCCACCGTAATCGTGCCGCGTTCTTCGGAAATAATGATTACCAAAGCATCCGTTTCCTTCGACATGCCCAGTCCGGAACGATGCCTCAACCCCATCTCCTTCGGGATAGTAGCATTCTGCGCCACGGGAAGAATACAACCGGCCGCTTTGATTTGATTGTTCACGATAATCATGGCCCCATCGTGCAACGGCGAATTTTTGAAAAAGATATTTTCAATCAAACGGCTGTTTACGTCGGACGTAAACATCTCACCGGTATGTATATAGGCCGATAAGTCCATCTCTTTCTGAATAACAATCAACGTCCCTGTCTTTTTTTTCGCCATGTTCATGCAAGCCAGCACAAGAGGGGCAACGTATTTGTTTTCACCCCCATCTTCCCCTTTCCGGGAAAAAAGCCGCACCAAAAACTGCCATCCGCGATTCGACCCCAACGCTACCAGAAAACGCCGGATATCATCCTGAAAAAGAATGACAACAATGATAAAAC
>JAISJX010000170.1 GCA_031261145.1 Tannerella sp. | reverse complement strand
ATTAAAATCAAAAAAGGGTTAGATATCAACCTGAAAGGGAAAGCATTGGAGACGCTGATGGATGTGGGAGCATCCGGTAGTTATGCGATTGTACCTGACCATTATGTTGGCATTACACCGAAAGTGAAGGTACATCCGGGCGATAAAGTCAAGGCCGGTTCGGTGCTAATGACGGACAAAAATTTCCCGGAGATCAAGTTCGTTTCGCCCGTTAGCGGCGAGGTGACGGCTGTGAATCGCGGAGACAAACGGAAGGTATTAAGCATTGTCGTCAAGCCGGACGCCACTGTCGAATATGAAAAATTCGATGTAAAAACTCCCTCATCCGGTAAAGCGGAAGAAATTAAGGACGCAATCCTGAACGCAGGGCTGTGGCCTTATATCAAACAACGTCCGTACGACCGTGTGGCGCTGCCGGATCAAACGCCGCGAGATATTTTCGTGACTGCTTACAATTCAGCGCCTTTAGCTCCGAGCTTCGAGTTTATCGTCAAAGGGGAAGAAAAAGCCTTCCAGACGGGATTGGATGCGCTGGCAAAACTGACGCCGGGGAAAGTCTATGTAGGTGTGAAACAAGGTTCGACGTTGCGCCTGCAAGGCGTGGAAACGGTCGAGTTGGACGGGCCTCACCCGGTGGGCAATGCGGGCGTTATCATCAACCATATCCGTCCGGTGAACAAAGGAGAGACCGTTTGGACGCTTAATGCGGCGGATGTGATCCTTATCGGGCGACTGTTTGAGAAAGGCACGGTCGATTTCACCCGCACGGTGGCGCTTACAGGTTCCGAAATGATGGAGCGGGGTTATGCCAAAGTCATTGCCGGGTGCACCATCGACAGTATCGTAGGCCGGAAAGTGTTGGAAGGCAATAAACATGTGCGCCTTATCAGCGGCAATGTCCTGACCGGCACGAAAGTAAGCCGGGAGGATTATCTTGGCGCGTATGACACGCAAATCACAGCCATACCCGAAGGCGACGACACAAACGACTTTTTCGGTTGGGTAACGCCCGGTCTCGGCAAATTCAGCGTGAGCCATACGTTCCTCAGTTGGTTGTTCAAAAAGAAGGAATATGTAATAGACGCCCGCATCAGGGGCGGAAAACGGGCGATGATTATGTCGAACGAATACGATAAAGTATTCCCGATGGACATTTATCCCGAATATCTTTTGAAAGCCATTATCACGTTTGACATTGAGAAGATGGAAAACTTGGGTATATACGAGGTTGCGCCCGAAGACTTTGCTCTTTGCGAGTTTGTGGATACATCGAAGATTGAGCTACAGTATATTGTGCGCAACAGTCTGGATTTGTTATACAAGGAAATGAATTAATAACATTAAAATTAGAATACATTGAAAGCGTTAAGGAATTATCTTGACAAGATTAAGCCCAACTTTGAGGAAGGGGGAAAACTGTCGATGTTTCGTTCTGTTTTTGAAGGGATTGAATCGTTTATATTCGTCCCGAACGCCACATCCAAAACCGGCGTTCACATTCATGACAGTATTGATTCGAAACGTACGATGACGGTCGTAATCCTTGCATTGGCGCCGGCGTTGCTTTTCGGGATGTATAATGCGGGTTATCAGCATTATCTGTCGATTGGGACGAATCCGGGCTTCTGGGGCACATTTATTTACGGCTTTTTGGCTGTACTGCCGGTTATTATTGTTTCGTATGTGGTAGGTTTGGGCATCGAATTTATTTCGGCTCAGATAAAGAAAGAAGAAATACAGGAAGGTTTTCTGGTTTCCGGAATGTTGATTCCGATGATTGTCCCGGTGGATACGCCGCTGTGGATGGTCGCTTTAGCCACTGCGTTTGCCGTCGTATTTGCCAAGGAAGTGTTTGGCGGAACGGGATATAATATATTTAATGTAGCGCTGGTAACCCGCGCGTTTCTGTTTTTTGCCTATCCGGCTTCGATGTCGGGCGACCAGGTCTTTGTCCGTACGGCGAGTACGTTCGGTCTTGGCGGCGGAACAGTCGTTGACGCTTTTTCGGGCGCAACGCCGTTAGGACAGATTGCCACAGCGGCGAAGGAGGCGATAGGGACGTTCCAGCCGGTGGATATATTGGGTCACCCGCTGGGTTGCATGGATTTATTTATCGGGTTGATTCCCGGTTCGATAGGTGAAACATCGAAATTGGCGATCCTGCTTGGGGCGTTCATCTTGATTTTCACCCGTGTGGCAAGCTGGAAAACCATGCTTTCCGTATTTGTGGGTGGCGGCGTTACGGCCGCTCTTTTCAATTTGATTGGCTCGACGGTAGCCATGTCGGTTTCGCCAACAGACCATCTCCTGATGGGCGGATTCGCTTTTGGAGCGGTCTTTATGGCAACCGACCCCGTTACATCAGCCCGCACGGAAACAGGCAAGTTCATTTTCGGTTTCTTAGTCGGCGCGATGGCGATTGTCATCCGCGTGTTGAATCCGGGTTATCCCGAAGGCATGATGCTGGCGATTCTGCTGATGAATATCTTTGCTCCGCTGATAGATTATTATGTGGTGGAAAGCAATATCTCGCGCAGGAATAAACGTGTTAAACCAATCCAATAAGAAAGTAATATGGCTACGAAAAAATATAAATGTAAAGTTTGCGGCTATATCCACGAAGGGGATACGCCGCCGGAAATTTGTCCTGTCTGCAAAGCGCCGGCCTCGGAATTTGAATTAGTGAAGGAAGAGAAAGCCGGTTTGAACCGGGACAGTAATGCCTATACAATCATCTATGCTTCGGTAATGGTGCTGCTTGTGGCTATCGTCCTGGCGTTTACCTCGCAGTCGTTGCGGAGTTACCAGAAGGAGAACGAAGATAATGACAAGCGGCAACAGATACTGCGTTCAATCAATGTGACGGTGACGGCTTCGGAAGCCAAAACCAAATACAGTGAATTGATAAAAGAGGCGTTCCTTGTGAATGATAAAGGCGAGAAGGTGGAAGGCGACGCCTTTGCCGCTGATGCAGTGAAAGCGTTTGCAGGGAAGACCTATCCGGTGTTTGTTGCGAATGTCGGCGGTCAGCAGAAATACATTTTGGCCTTGTCCGGAGCCGGTCTCTGGGGGCCGATTTGGGGATATATTTCGGTCAATGACGACAAAAATACCGTATTCGGCGCAGATTTCAGTCATTCCGGGGAAACGCCGGGATTGGGCGCGGAAATCGTCTATCCCCAGTTCAGCACCCAATTCATCGGAAAGAACATCTTCAAGAACAATGAGTTCAAGTCCATTGCAGTGGTCAAACCGGGTAAAAGCGCTGAGGGACAGGACTATGTGGACGGAATTTCGGGCGGTACAAACACCAGTCAGGGCGTGAATAAAATGATAAATGAAAGCCTGCATGGTTACGTGAATTTTTTAACCTCACAAACTCGATAAAAGATGGGAAAAAATAAAGAAATATTACTGGGGCCGTTGAGCAAAAACAATCCGGTCGTCGTCCAGATGTTAGGTATTTGTTCAGCGTTAGCCGTGACGTCCAAACTGGAACCGGCTATTGTGATGGGGCTGTCCGTTACGGCGGTCGTGGCCTTTGCCAATGTGATTATCTCGTTGCTGCGTAATACGATACCGAACCGTATCCGTATCATTGTGCAATTGGTGGTCGTCGCTGCATTGGTGACGATTGTAAGCGAGATATTGAAGGCGTTTGCTTATGATGTGAGCAAACAGTTGTCTGTGTTTGTGGGATTAATCATCACGAACTGTATCCTGATGGGACGTCTGGAAGCGTTCGCCCTGGGGCACGGGCCGTGGGATTCGTTCCTCGATGGCATCGGAAACGGGTTGGGATACGGACTTATCTTGGTCATCATGGGATTTTTCCGCGAACTGTTAGGCTCAGGCTCGTTGTTGGGGTACAAGATTATCCCGCAGGCTTTTTACGATGCCGGTTACGTGAATAACGGCCTGGTGATTCTGCCTCCGATGGCGTTGATCGCCGTGGCGGCCATCATCTGGGTGCACCGTTCGAGAAATAAGGAACTTCAAGAAAATTAATCATTTAAACAATCATTCGCATGGAAGAATTAATAAGCACATTCGTACGCTCGGTTTTTGTTGATAACATGATTTTCGCATACTATCTGGGTATGTGTTCTTTTCTTGCTGTTTCCAAAAACGTGAAGACTGCCTTAGGATTGGGCATAGCAGTTACATTCATTCAGGTTTGCACATTGCCAATCAATTACCTGCTTGAAAATTATATATTGAAAGAAGGCGCAATGTCGTGGTTGGGAGCGCAGTTTGCAGAGGTGAACCTGAGTTTCCTTTCGTTTATCATATTTATCGCCATCATTGCGTCGTTCACGCAGTTGGTCGAGATGGTGGTGGAACGGTTTGCACCGGCTTTATACGCTTCGCTGGGTATATTCCTGCCGCTGATAGCCGTAAACTGCGCCATTATGGGAGGTTCGCTGTTCATGCAACAGAAAGCATTCTCCAATGTCGGCGTGGCGACGGCCTACGGGTTGGGTTCCGGTCTTGGCTGGCTGATAGCCATCGTCGGTATGGCTGCCATCCGCGAGAAACTGACCTACTCGAATATCCCCAAACCGTTGAGGGGACTTGGTATCGCGTTTATCATCACCGGCCTGATGGGCATCGGGTTCATGTGTTTTTCGGGAATTAAAATTTAAGGTATAAACGATATGGAAATAATAGTATTATTAATGTCGATCAGTACGCTTACGCTTGTTGCCGGGGCGATTTTGTTTCTGGTGATTACGTTGTTACTGGTTGGTTTGTTGTTGTATGCAAAAACAAAATTGGTGCCGTCCGGTAATATCAGGATGGTAGTCAATGAGGAGAAAGAATTTGAAATACCGATGGGCAGCACCGTGCTCAACACCTTGCAGGGACAGGGCATCTTCCTTTCGTCGGCCTGCGGCGGAAGCGGGAGTTGCGGGCAATGCCGCTGCCGGATTCCCGAAGGGGGCGGTAATATCCTGCCTACCGAAACCGGTTTTTTCTCCCGTAAACAGATCAAAGACCACTGGCGGTTGGGTTGCCAGACAAAGATAAAGAATGACATCAAGATCATAGTGCCCGAAGAAGTTTTCGGCGTGAAAGAGTGGGAGTGTACCGTTGTGTCCAACCACAATGTCGCTTCGTTTATCAA
>JAISJX010000259.1 GCA_031261145.1 Tannerella sp. | reverse complement strand
ATAGCCTTGTATAAGCGCTTTTTCATCATCGTTCATCGGACGGGAATAATCGCCCAAATCGGCATATTTATTGGTTTTTACGACTTCGGTCGTTAAAGCCAGTTTTTGAAACAGACCGGAAACGTTCGGGAATATGCCGAAAATTCCGATGGAGCCTGTCAGTGTATTCTTCTCTGCTACAATCTTATTCGCCGCACATGAAATATAATATCCACCCGAAGCCGCTACATTTCCCATAGACACAACGACCGGTTTCGACTTTTTCAGTTCGGTCACCTGTTTCCATATCTGGTCGGAGACATAAGCGCTTCCTCCCGGCGAATTTACACGGATTACGACAGCCTTAACATCTTCATTATCTTTTAGTTTTATCAGTTCATTCGCCATTTTCTCCGTAATGCAATTTTGCGTCGAAAAAGGGGACGAACTGATACTCTCCGTAATTTCGCCTTCCGCATAAAGCACGGCTATTTTATTGTGATATTCCCGCGTGACTTTTTTGATACGGTTCACCTTGTCCACGGTCAGGGTTTTCATTCGCTTCCCGGTTTGACCGGCCTGTTCCATCAGGTACTTTTCGACATCGCTCCGGTACATCAGTTCATCTATCAGACCGTGTTTGACCGCCTCAGACGGATCGGCGAAGTACAATCCCTCATCGGCAAAACGATTTACATCCGACGCCGGAATATGCCGGCTTTCGGCTATGCCATTGATGATATTTTTCCATATATGGCTCTGATAGGAAGTGATTTGCGCACGATTTGCATCGCTCAGCTTATCGCCAAGATAGGGTTCGACGGCTCCTTTATACGTTCCGACTTTGAAAACCATCATTTCTATACCGGCTTTCTCCAACAGTCCTTTACGAAACGTGGTCTGTGATGCCAGTCCGGTCAGAGCTACTACCCCTAACGGATTCAAATAGACCTTGTCGGCTGCCGAAGCCAGGTAATATCCGCCTTGCGTATATCTATCTGCGTAAGCCACAACGAATTTACCGCTTTCCTTAAAATCAATCAATGCACGGCGAATCGCATCAAGGCTGGAGGTGCCGGCTGAAAATAGACCCACATCCAAATAAATCCCCTTGATTGCATTCTGCTCTTTCGCCTTTTGAATGGAGGTCAGAATATCTCTCAGCGATAGCGCTTTATCATCGCCTGTAATAATGGCGAAAGGATTATCTTCCACCGAATCATACATCACATTTTCCAATGAGATTTTAAAGATACTTTCTCTCGGTTTCGGTGAATAACTGGCTGTTGATTCCGCGCTGACGCCGGCAATAATTCCCACCAAAGAGATAACAAAGATAATTCCAATCAGCATCAATGCCAGAAATGCACCGAACGCTGAGGCAAACATCATTTTAAAAAACTGTTTCATAATCCTTTCCCGTTTATAATGAATATTGATACAAATGTACGCGATAATTTTCAGATTTCATGCAAAAGTTTCAAAAACAATGAATTTTTTTTATCAGTTCTGAAAAGAAAATCAAAAAAGCCATCCCTTTGCAAGAGATGGCTTTTTAATATCCAGCGCTTTATAAAAAAAATCAGAGTTTGTTTTCAGAACTGAGAACGTCTTTGATTTTATGGACATAAAGTTTCTTTGCATTTTCGCGAGCCGGGCCTAAATATTTGCGCGGGTCGAACTCTGCCGGACTTTCTGCAAATACTTTACGGATAGCGGATGTCATTGCTAAACGGCTGTCGGAGTCGATGTTAATCTTACATACGGCTGATTTGGCCGCTTTGCGCAATTCGTCTTCAGGAATACCGATGGCATCTTTCAATGCGCCGCCGTATTTGTTAATAATTGCTACTTCTTCCTGTGGAACCGAAGAAGCGCCGTGCAGCACGATTGGGAATCCGGGGAGTTCTTTTTCAACGCCTTCCAATACCTCAAACGCCAACGGGGGAGGTACTAATACGCCGTCCGCATTGCGTGTGCATTGTTCGGGTTTAAATTTGTTCGCCCCATGCGATGTTCCGATAGAGATTGCCAATGAATCGCAACCTGTTTTTGTCACGAAATCAACAACTTCTTCCGGTTTCGTGTAGGTATGGTGTTCTGCTACCACGTCATCTTCCACACCGGCCAACACGCCTAATTCTCCTTCAACCGTCACATCAAACGGATGTGCATACTCTACCACTTTCTTTGTCAGAGCCACGTTTTCGTCGTACGGAAGATGGGAACCATCAATCATAACCGACGAAAATCCCAAGTCAATACAACTTTTGCAAAGTTCAAACGTATCGCCATGATCCAAATGAAGCACGATTTGAGGATTAGGAAGACCTAATTCTTTCGCGTATTCCACCGCGCCCTCTGCCATATAACGCAAAAGCGTTTGGTTGGCATACTTGCGTGCTCCGCTTGAAACCTGCAGGATGACAGGCGATTTTGTTTCAACCGTAGCTTGGATAATAGCTTGCAGTTGTTCCATGTTGTTAAAATTAAAAGCCGGGATGGCGTATCCACCTTTAATAGCCTTGGCAAACATCTCTCTTGTATTAACAAGACCTAATTCTTTGTAACTTACCATGTTTATATCTTTAATATGTTATGAATAAAATCCGGTACAAAGATAAATACTCTAAGCTGATATATAACCACCAATTCTGTCCAAAAAAACATAAAGTTCGCCATAAAAGAAAAAAAAGAGGGTTTTTCATTGTTTTTTGAACGATACTGCGTACCTTTGCAGCCCGTACAGGTTGTATGGATAATTCAGAATAACAAACAAATAAAATAAAAGTAAAGAAATGAAAAAGGAACTTCATCCGCAAAATTATCGTCAGGTCGTATTTATAGACATGT
>JAISJX010000067.1 GCA_031261145.1 Tannerella sp. | reverse complement strand
AATTCCGTCATTGCGAGGGCGAAGCCCGAAGCAATCCATTAATAATCAATATTCTGGATTGCTTCGCCTACGGCTCGCAATGACGAAACCAGACTTTTTGGTCAACCCCTCGAGATATTATCTGCATTCATTCCCCCGCATTTCATACGGGGTTATTCAAATTAAACGCCTACGGCGTAACTTCCCGCGTTGGGACATCGTCATTATAAGATTCTTACAGAACAGGCTCCGCAATCTCTTTCTTAATTGTCAATTGTCAATTTTTCATGCCGTCAGGAAGCGGAGTCCTTACAGCCGTGCTTGTATGGCTTTGCTTTCTTTTTCGTAGCCGGGTTTGTTGAGCAGGGCGAACATGTTCTTTTTGTACGCTTCCACGCCGGGTTGGTCGAAGGGATTCACGCCGAGCACGTAGCCGCTGATGCCGCAGGCTTTCTCGAAGAAATAGAACAACTGGCCGATGTAGTAGGCGCTGACTTCGGGCAACGTGATTTTGATATTGGGCACGCCGCCGTCCACATGCGCCAACTGTGTGCCGAGTTCCGCATTCTTGTTGACTTCGTCCACCCGTTTGTCTTTAAGGTAATTCAGACCGTCCAGATCGGCTTTGTCCAAAGGCACAAGCAGGGTATGGTCGGGATTTTCGACTGAAATCACGGTCTCGAAAATGGTGCGTTCGCCTTCCTGAATCCATTGTCCCATCGAATGTAAATCGGTGGTGAAATCGACCGCAGCAGGGAAAATACCTTTGTTATCCTTGCCTTCGCTTTCGCCGTAAAGCTGTTTCCACCATTCGCCGATGTAGTGCAGTTTGGGGTGGAAGTTGGCGAGAATTTCAATTTTCTTGCCACCGGCATAAAGTACATTCCGCGTGGCGGCATAGATGGCGGCGAGGTTTTCGGCAAACGGGACGTTCCGGTCGGTCGCTTTTTCCAAAGCAACAGCTCCGGCTACCAGGTCGCGGATGTTTATTCCGGCCACGGCAATCGGCAGCAGGCCGCCGGGCGTCAACACCGAGAAGCGTCCGCCGACGTTGTCCGGAATCACAAACGTTTCATAGCCTTCCTGGGCAGCCAGGGTGCGGAGGGCGCCACGCTCCTTGTCCGTCACGGCGACGATGCGGCTTTTGGCTCCGTCTTTTCCAACTTTCTCTTCGAGCAGTTTTTTCAGGATGCGGAACGTTAATGCCGGTTCGGTGGTCGTGCCGGATTTCGAGATGTTGATGATTCCGAAGGATTTGTTTTTCAACAGTCCGGTCAGTTCGTACAGGTAATCTTCGCCGATGTTATGTCCGGCAAATACGAGCACGGGGTTTTTGCGTTCGCTTTGCAGCCAGTCGAAACTGTTGTTCAGGGCTTCGATGACGGCTTTGGCGCCGAGGTAACTGCCGCCGATTCCGACGACGACGATCACATCGTTGGTGCGCAGGCCGGCTGCCACCTTTTCGATTTTGCTCAGTTCGTCGTCCGTGATGGAGGAGGGAAGGTGCAACCAGCCGAGGAAGTCGCTTCCCGCTCCGGTTCCTTTATGTAATGCTTCAATGCCTTTTTCCACTTGGGGTTGAAGGGCATATACTTGTTCTTTAGTTACTGCGCCAAGCGCTTTGTCGATGTTTAAACGAATTGTATTCATACTCTTTATTATTTAAAAGTTTCGGTCAGTTGACGGATAACGATGGTGGGCGATTTCCGTTCGTATAGAATGGCATACAAGGCATTCAGAATCGGAATGTCTGCATGATACTGTTCATTAATTTCGTAGATACATTTGGTTCCGTAGTAACCTTCGGCAATCATTTCCATTTCAAGCTGGGCGGTTTTCACCGAGTAACCCTTTCCAATCATGGTTCCGAACGTACGGTTCCGGCTGTACCGGGAATAGGCGGTCACGAGAAGGTCGCCCAGATAGGCCGAGGCCGTGATGTCGCGCTCCAGCACGTGCACGGCGTCTAAGAAACGCGCCATTTCCTTGATAGCGTTTGAGAGGAATACGGCCTGGAAATTATCCCCGTACTTCATTCCGTGACAGATACCGGCCACAATCGCATATACATTCTTTAATACGGACGCATATTCGATACCGGTCACATCCTTGGAACACGAACTTTTCAGGTAGCAATTATTGAATATGGCGGAAATCGTTCCCGCTTTGTCCGGATTTTTACAGGCAATTGTCAGGTATGAAAGCCGTTCCAACGCAATTTCTTCGGCGTGACAAGGCCCTGCGATAATCGCAATATTCTCCTCCGGTATTTTGTAGTATTCTGAAAAATAACTGGAAATAAGCATATTTTCGTCCGGTACAATTCCTTTGATGGCCGAAACGACAAATTTGTCGCTCAACGGCGTTTTCAATTTATGCAGATGCTGTTTCAGATAGGGTGACGGCGTTGCGAAAATCAACGTATCCGAATCTTTAACCACTTTATTAATATCGGAATAGAACTGGATATGATTGGTATCGAACGTGATGCTGGAGAGATAAGCGGGATTGTGTTTCATCCGTTTGAAATCTTCGATACGGTCCAGACGACGCATATACCAATTAATCTCCGGCTGTGTAGATAACACAATTTTCGCCAGCGCCGTAGCCCAACTGCCGCCGCCTATAACTGCTATTTTCCCGGGAAAACTCATATCGCTGAGGTATTAACGGACTGAATCCATCCCTCCACTTCCTGCGCCGAAGGATTTTCCAATTCTAATTTATACTTTTTGTTTATTTCAAAGAGCGCCTGCCGGACGAGTTGCGGATTGGCGTCGGAAAGCATATCTACCGTCACATATCCGGCCTTTTGCAGCACAGGCACCCACGCCTCGCCGATGCCAAAAGCCGTATATTTTTCCGGCGCATCTTTTTTCGCCGCCTTTTCGGGCCGCATCTGCGGAAACAGCAGTACTTCCTGGATACTTTCCTGACCGGTCAAAAACATCGTCAGGCGATCCATGCCGATACCCATTCCGCTGGTCGGGGGCATACCGTATTCCAAGGAGCGCAGGAAATCCTCGTCAATATACATCGCTTCGTCGTCGCCTTTTTCCGACAGGCGGAGTTGGTCTTCAAACCGTTGGCGCTGGTCAACCGGGTCGTTCAGTTCCGAGTAGGCATTCGCTATTTCTTTTCCGTTCACCATCAATTCAAACCGCTCCGTCAGTTCGGGATTCGCACGGTGACGCTTGGTCAGCGGACTCATTTCAATCGGATAATCGATGATAAAGGTCGGCTGGATATAGGTTCTTTCGCACTTTTCGCCGAAAATAGCATCAATCAGTTTGCCTTTACCCATCGTTTCGTCCTGTTCCACTTCTAACTTCCGGCAGACTTCACGCAATTGATTTTCATCCATTCCGGCAATATCTATTCCCGTATTTTCTTTGATGGAATCAATCATCGTCACCCGTTTGTACGGAGGTTTGAAATCAATCTCCTTATCGCCGATCGTCACGCGCGTGGAGCCGAGTACATCCATGCAAATCCGTTCCAGCATCTGTTCGGTAAATGCCATCATCCAATGGTAATCCTTATAAGATACGTAAATCTCCATGCAGGTAAATTCCGGGTTGTGCGTACGGTCCATCCCTTCGTTGCGGAAGTTGCGGCTGAACTCGTAAACGCCTTCAAAACCGCCGACAATCAGCCGTTTCAGATAGAGTTCGTCTGCAATCCGCAGGTAGAGCGGGATGTCCAGCGCGTTGTGATGCGTGATAAACGGACGTGCGGTAGCTCCTCCGGGAATCGTCTGCAACACGGGCGTATCGACTTCGATATATCCTTTTTCATTAAAGAACGAACGCATGGAATTGAATATCTTTGTCCGTTTCAGGAAGATGTCTTTCACCTGATTATTAACGACCAAATCCACATACCGCTGGCGGTAGCGTTGTTCCGGATCGGTAAAACCGTCGTAGATGACGCCGTCTTTTTCCTTGACAATCGGCAGGGGACGCAACGATTTGGAAAGTACGGTCAGTTCCTGCGCATGGACGGAAATTTCGCCCATCTGCGTACGGAACACAAATCCTTTCACTCCAACAAAATCGCCAATATCAAGCAGTTTCTTAAACACGACATTATAAAAGTCCGTATTATTTTCGTCCGGACAAATATCGTCGCGCGAAATATAAACCTGAATCCGTCCCTCGGAATCCTGTAGCTCCATAAATGAAGCCTTTCCCATGATCCGGCGGCTCATAATCCGCCCGGCAATCACCACCCGGCGTTGTTCCGCATCATCCTTGAACGATGCTTTGATTTCTTTGGAGTATGCACTAACCACATATTCCTCTGCGGGATACGGTTCAATGCCTATTTGTCGCAACTGTTCCAGACTATTGCGCCGGATAATCTCCTGTTCACTCAGTTCTAATATATTCATTACTTTCGCTTTCTTCGTAATACGCCGCAAAAGTAGAAAAAAAAATCTGATTATCTTGTGGAAGGGAACACAAAATATCAATTATCCCACGCAAGTTGCGAAATTACGCGGGATTGTGACACTCTAAAATGTCAAATCGCACCAAGCGTTCTCAAATAGCGGCATTTCAAATGTCGCCGACCGGGAAATACAACATTTACGAATAATCGACTCCAATTTTTCCCAAGTACAAAGGTACGAGTTGGTGTGTCAGCGGTTTATTGTCCGTTTTTATTTCAAAAGAATCTGTAAAATTAGATATGAGGGAATAAGGGAGCCAAAAAATTATCACTTCGTATATGCCATTTCCAAAATGCTGAAAAGGGATAGGAGACATCTATCATTTTTGTCAAGTGTTCCATAGCTTCGTCCTTTTTTGATTGTAAAGCATCTCTTGATTTAAGTATTCTTCTGTATTTTACAAAATCCACATAATATTCGAATAACTTTTCGTGTAGCAATTCCTTTGAAATTCCCCGGATACCGGTATTGTCAGCATTATAACAGTTGTGTAATAAAGCAGTAGTATGTTTGGTTATATCCGATTTATCCTGTTCTTCTACAATAACATCATGGTTAGGCACACTCGGACATAAACATTTTATTACACGCGAAATATCTATCAAAGTATTGCTACAATCATGAATGCTAAGATTTTTGCTGTCAATATGTGTTTCTTTGATATTATTACATCTGTGACAGGCATAAAATAGATTATTCCAATCGTACTTTAATTTGTTGTCGCCCTTATGTGCAATAAAATGTTCAACGACCGGGTCTCCAACTTCATCTTCGCA
>JAISJX010000065.1 GCA_031261145.1 Tannerella sp. | reverse complement strand
ATGATAAATACAAACATAACAATCAGTTCCGCATAAGGATAGATCAAGAGGCGTTTCAGGATGATCGAATCGTCGTAGTACAGATACTGGCGGTAATTTTCCCCGATTTCAATGGTGATAGGCGGGTTTTTGGTCGAATATTCCTTGACTTTCTTTTTCATGAAAGCGTCTTCGTCTTTTTCGGGTGTATTGACGTTCCGGTGTTGCTGGATATTACCCTCTTCATCGCATATAATCACCGGGATAGATGTGTTTCCGGTGATTATGCTTGAGTACAGTTCCATCCTTCTCTCCTGCTTTTGCCTGACCTCCTGATCGGCTTCTGCCGGGGAAATGTCGTCGTCCATAAATGCGCGTGTGGCCATAGACCAGACTTCCATTTTCTGACGTTCTTCTTCCGCCAATTTCTTAATTAACGAATTGGAGGTCACGACCGAAACAATGGCGATAAAAACCGCCACAATGATAAAGACATACTTCAGATATTGCCTGAAGTCATAGATAATGCTCATTTTTTACGATTTGAATAGTACATTTAATATTCTGACAATACCTAAACGGAAAAAAACGGGAAATAGTATGAACCGGATTGTTAATTCATTTGCAGAAACTCTGCGTTGATGGGATTTGCAATCCGCAATATATTTAGACCTAACAGATTTTCAAAACCTGTTAGGTCTGATTACCGGATTATAAATCCTGATAACAAAAGAAAGGCGGATTGTAAATCCGCCTAACGCTTGCGATTACCGCATTTACAGTATCAAATGTCAATTATCAATTCTGAATTACTTCAATCCCCAGTTTTTCAGCAAGGGCGTTGTATTCGGTTCTTTTCCGCGGAAATTCACGTACATCAGCATTGCGTCGTCAATGCCGCCGGGGGTGAGGACGTATTTGCGGAATTTCTGTGCGGTGGTCTGGTCGAAGATGTCGCCTGTTTCCTTGAAGGCTTCAAAGGCATCGGCATCCAGGACTTCCGCCCACATGTAACTGTAATATCCGGCGGTGTAGCCTCCACCCATCGTATGATTGAAGTAGGTCGAGCGGTAGCGCGGCGGAATCTGGGACAATGCTCCCCGTTTGTTCATCGCCTCGCTTTCAAACTTCAGCAAGTCCAACCCGGCGGGAATGTCTTTCAATATATGATAATCCATATCAAGCAGGGAGGCCTGCACGTATTCGGCGGTGGCGAATCCCTGCCCGTACTTGCCGCTTTTGTCCAATTTGTCAATCAGTGCGGCGGGGATGTCTTCGCCGGTCCGGTAATGTTTGGAATAGATTTTCAGCACTTCCGGTTCGAGCACCCAATGTTCCATCACCTGCGAGGGCAATTCCACAAAGTCGCGGGGCACGCCGCCTATGCCGTAATAATGTACATCCCGGAAGAGGCTGTGCAGCGCATGGCCAAATTCGTGGAACATCGTCTCGGCCTCATCCACACTCAGCAAGGCCGGTTGACCGGCAGCCGGTTTGGTGAAGTTGCAAACGATGGTTACGAGCGGGGCGACCCGTTTGCCGTCTTTATAGGTCTGCGCCCGGTACGAGCCGCACCATGCGCCGCCCCGTTTGCTGGCACGCGGGAAATAATCCATAAAGAGCACGCCCAGGTGTGTGCCGTCATTGTCTTTGCAGTCGAAAGCGACGGCATCCGGATGCGGTTTGGGTACGTTTGGAAGTTCCGTAAAGGAGATGCCGTACAGCCGGTTGGCTACGTAGAACAGTCCCTGGCGTACTTTTTCGAGTTGCATGTAAGGACGCACTTCGTTTTCGTCCACATCAAACTTCGCTTTCTTTACTTTTTCGTTGTAATAGCGCCAGTCCCAGCCCTGCAACTCGCCTTCGACGCCCTCTTTCTTCATCATGGCCTGCAAATCGGCCAGTTCTTCTTTGGCTTTCAGCAGCGTGGGCGCCCATACTTCATCCAACAGTTTGTAAACATTCTCTTCATTTTTGGCCATACGGTCTTCCAGCGCAAAAGCGGCGTAGTCCTCAAAGCCCATCAGTTTAGCCTTTTCTAAACGGAGCGTTACCAATTTCTTTACGACCTCTTTGTTATCGTTGTCGTTGTTGTTGTTTCCGCGCATGATGTAGCCTTTGAAAATCTTTTCGCGCAAGTCGCGTTTGTCGGAAAACTGCAGGAAGGGCATCACGCTTGGATTTTGCAGGGTGAAAATCCATTTGCCTTCCTGTCCGGCGGCTTTGGCTTCTTCCGCGCCGCTTGCGATCAGGCTGGCCGGAAGTCCCGACAGGTCGCTCTCGTTATCAATCACTAATTTGAAAGCGTTTGTTTCTTTCAGCATATTCTGCCCGAAGGTAAGTTGCAGCAATGATATTTCGCTGTTCAACTCACGCAGGCGCGCCTGTTTGTCTTCCGGCAGGTTCGCTCCGCCACGGACAAAACCTTTGTAGGTCTCTTCCACCAATTTGGCTTGCTCCTTATCCAGATGGAGGTTGTTTCGTTGGTCATAGACCGTTTTTACACGGGCAAACAGCGTTGGATTCAGGGAAATATCGTCCCTGTGTTTCGATTGCAGCGGCGATAATTCCTTGCTGAGCGCCTGCATCTCGTCCGATGTGCTGGCGCTGTTCTGTCCGCCGAAAACCGTATTTGCCTTGGACAGCAAGCGTCCGCTTTGATCCATCGCTACGATGGTGTTTTCAAAATCCGGCGCGGCCGTATTGTTCACTATCGCATCAATTTCTTTCTTCTGCTCATCCATTCCCTGCAGGATGGCAGGTTTGTAGTGTTCGATGCGAATCTGTTCAAAAGGGGGAATCTCGAACGGGGTCGAATATTCCGCGAAGAACGGATTTTCGTCCGTTGTTGTCGTTTTCTTATCCGAAGACGTGTTGCACGCTCCGCATAAAACCATCAGTCCTAATGCCATAATTGTCTTTTTCATTTTTGCCTCTTTTTATTAAATTGAGCCGTAAAGGTAAATATATTTTTTGAAATACAAAAATGATTAATGATTTGTTCCTTCAAATAAGTTGCGATCTTCTCTGTTTTGAGCAGCCTTCGCCTTGTAATTGTTGAAGGTGTAGCTCAAGGTAAGCGTTATCAGCGGGTAACTGGGACGAATCCGGGTGAGGGACTGCAAGTCGGAGGTGACGATATTGCTTACGTAGCGGGCTGAGTTGAACATGTCGCGCATGGCCAGGGTGGCATTCAACCTGCGATTGAACAACTGTTGCCTGATAGCGATATTGGCATACCAGAAAGCATTGGTACGCCCCTGCGTGGTGACGGAAGGGCCTACAAAGTTACCGTCCAACTGCACGCGGGTTGTCTTGCCCACATCGAAACCGTTGTTCAGGGTGATGTCGTAGTTGGTACTGGTTTCATCCTTGTTGCTCCGCAGTAATTTATTGACGACACGGTAGTAATACATGCTTCCGTTTATATTGATATTCCACCAGCGGGTAGCCTGCAGTTGAAGGCTAAGCTCCATACCGGTCGAATAATCATTGCCCACATTGGCCATCGAGTCGAGCGTCACACCGGCGCGGATAGCCGATTCGTACGGAATACGCAGGCGTTCAATCTTATTGGTACGGCTGCGGTGGAAGGCGGAGGCAGAAACTGTATTCGTTCCGAAATTCTTCTTGTAGTTCAGTTCAAAGGAGTTGATAAACTCATACTGAATATCGGGATTCCCTATCTCGGCGGAATAGAAATCGCGATAGGTGATATAAGGCTCCATATAAAAGAGGTCGGGGCGGGTGATGCGGCGCGAATAGGAAGCCATCACCTGCTGTTCGTGCGGGAGGTTTAAGCCCAGATGCACGGAGGGGAAGAGATGGAGGTTATTGTACGTACGGTTGGCGTCCGGCACATCGCTGCGCAGGACGCGGTGGGTATGTTCCGCCCTCAGTCCTACCTGGTAGCTGAAAGCCTTGTATCCGTTAGCGAAAATGGAATACAGGGAGTTAATGCCGTTCTGGAAATAGAAGAAGTTATCGTAGATGGCATCGTCTTTGCGAAACTCAAACTGGTTTTTTTCGGGAATCCAGAACTCCATGCTGTAATCGCCGTCTTCCAAATAAGAGTAGTATTGATAACCGGCTTCGAAGCGTCCGGTTTCGCTGAAGGGATAGATGTAGTCAACATTGGCGCGAACCGTCCAGTGAAACTCATCTTCGTAGGCGCGGTGACCCATCAGGCGATGCTGGTCTGCGTAGGTATTTTGCTGACGGTTTTCCACAAAGATACCCTTCTTCTCGGTTTCCTGATAGTTCTTATTGGCGTCGCGATATACCTGGCGGGCTTCGCCCAACTGGTCACGATCCACACCGGCGTCGAAGAGGTCGCTTTGAAAATATTCCAAGGCATTTCCTTGATATTTAAGATAGAACAGGGAGGTTATCTTGTGCCCTTTGTCGTTGAATTTATGGTCTGCCCCAACGGATGTCTGCCAAAAATAATGGTCGTTTTTGTAGAAGTCGCGGCTGAAGTAGTCTGTAAGACCTGTATTGGGCGCTCCGGCGCCGGAATGTTCTTCGTTATAATCAAGGTCGCCAATGCGGTAACGTCCGGCAAATCCACCTTCAAGTTCGGCGGAAAGAGTCGTTTTGGGAAGGGTGTATTGCCATCCGCTTTTGAGGGAATAGTTGAAGTTGTTGCTCCGGCGGATACCGTTGGAGTGCGAATGGGTTTCCAAATCATTTACGATGGTTGTTTTATCCTGGTCGAAATGGCTCTTCATCATCCTGTCCGTCCAATCGCCGCCAACGTACCAGCGCGAGCGCTTCTGCTGCAAACTAAGCAAAAAGTCCACGGAACGCGAAAGGACGGTGCTTCCTGAGGCATTCACCATTCCGCTAAATCCTTGCTGCGAATCTTTCTTCGTGATGATGTTGATAATACCCACGTCGCCGCCCGTATCATGCCGGGCCGAGGGGGTGGTGATGATTTCGATGTTTTCAATCTGCCCGGAGGGGATTTGTTGCAAGGCTTGCGTGCCGCTGAACAGGCTGGGCTTCCCGTCCACATACACGGCAAAGCCGCTGCTGCC
>JAISJX010000004.1 GCA_031261145.1 Tannerella sp. | reverse complement strand
GATAGAAGAAGTCAATAAAATCGTCTCGGAAAATGTGTCGAAATACATCGAAGACAATCACATACGAATCGTAGGCGAGCCGTTGCCAAATGAGACGGAACAACAGAACATTGATTTTGATACACAGGAAGATTTTGAATTTTATTTCGACCTGGCCATCGCTCCCGAATTGAACATCAATCTGAGCAAAGACGATACATTAATATCTTATCAGATTGACGTGGACGATGAGTTAGTGGAAAAACAGTTAGATTCGTACCGTAAGAATTTCGGCTCGTACGACGACACCGCCGATACGGTTGAAGAATCCGACTTGGTGAAAGGCGTTGTCAGCGAATTAGAAAACGGCGAACCGAAAGAAGGCGGCATTCTGGTGGAAAACGGAATTTTGATGCCGTCGTATCTCAAGGAAAAAGAAGAACAAGCCAAATTTATCGGTGCGAAACAGAATGATATCGTTGTCTTTAACCCGAATAAAGCCTATCAGGGCGCATACGCCGAGATTGCCTCGTTCCTGAAAATAGACAAAGAGACCGCAGAGAACCTCACGAGTGATTTCCGTTTTGAAGTGAAAGAAATCACCCGTCATAAAGAGGCGGAGTTGAATCAGGAACTGTTTGATAAAGTGTTAGGTGATAATGTTGTAACAAGCGCAGAGGAGTTCAGGGCAAAGGTAAAAGAATCGTTAGCCGACCAATTCCTGCCGCGAAGCGAGTATAACCTTATGCTGGCCGTGCGCGATCTGCTTGTCCAAAAAGCCGAAGGCGTCAAATTCGCCGAAGACATCCTGAAACGCTGGCTGATAGCTACGGACGATAAAAATACGCCTGAAAAGGTGGATAACGATTATCCGAACGTTGAGAAAGAGCTTAAATATCTCTTATCCAAAGACCAATTGATGAAAGCGAACGGGTTGAAAGTACAAGAAGAAGATGTGCAAAAACAGGCCCAACAAGTTGCCAAATCCCAATTCGCACAATATGGAATGTTTTCGGTGCCGGATGATATTTTGGCCAATTATGCAAAGGATCTGTTAAAAAACAAAGAAAACCTGCAGTCGATTGTCAGTCGTGCAACCGAAGATGTTTTGGTTAGGTGGGTCAAAACGCAGGTAAATGTAGAGACAAAGAATGTTTCTTATGAGGAATTTGAGAGATTATTTTAAATAAAGCCTGTTTTATCGCCCTTTTTTAAAATAAAAGAAGGAACGTCTCTCAAAAAAGCAAACTTATTTGTTTCTTTCGGAAATTTATTTATAACTTTGTTTTTCCAACTGACGGGGGAGAGGTTCTTTCTTTCGTTTTGAGGAAAAACAAATAGACAAAAAAGTAAAAAATATATGGATGATTTCAGAAAATATGCTACCAAGCATATCGGTCTTAACGGAAATGCGTTAGACAGCTACATGAATATAACGAGCAGTTATATCTCGCCGACGATTATTGAAGAACGCCAGTTGAACGTCGCGCAGATGGACGTATTCTCCCGCCTGATGATGGATCGAATCATTTTTCTGGGAACGCAGGTGGATGATTATACGGCCAATGTGATTCAGGCGCAGTTGCTTTATCTGGATTCGAGCGATCCGGGCAAAGACATCTCAATTTATATCAATTCGCCGGGCGGTTCGGTCTATGCCGGATTGGGTATTTATGACACGATGCAGTTTATCGGGTGCGGCCTCTCTACTATATGTACGGGCATCGCCGCCTCGATGGCCTCTGTTTTGCTGGCGGCCGGGACAAAAGGGAAACGCTACGGACTGAAACACTCGCGGGTGATGATTCACCAACCGATGGGCGGGATGCAAGGCCAGGCATCCGATATGGAAATTACGGTACGCGAGATTGTCAAAATAAAAGCGGAACTCTATAAAATCATCTCCGACCATTCGGGCAAACCGTTTGAAACGGTAGAAAAAGACAGTGACCGCGACTATTGGATGAACGCCGAAGAAGCGGTTGAATATGGAATGATTGACGAAGTGATGTTACGGAAATAAGAGGTTATGGCAAAGATAAACGAAGCATGTTCTTTTTGCGGGAAAAACCGTAAGGATGTTAATCTTTTGATTACCGGCCTTTCAGGTGCAATTTGTGAGCACTGTATCATGCAAGCTTACAACATTTTTCAGGAAAGTATTCCCAAAGATACAGGGGCTTTCAGGCTCAAAGCGCAGGAGCTGCCGAAGCCGAAAGACATCAAGAATTTCCTGGATCAGTACGTGATCGGACAAGACGAGGCGAAGCGTTATCTTTCCGTCGCAGTCTATAACCATTACAAACGGCTGATTCAAAAAAAGACGCCCGATGATGTGGAAATCGAAAAGTCCAATATTATCATGGTGGGCGCGACGGGCACCGGAAAAACGTTGTTGGCGCGGACAATTGCCAAAAAATTGCATGTCCCGTTCAGCATTGTGGACGCAACCGTCTTGACGGAAGCCGGTTACGTAGGCGAAGACGTCGAAAGTATCCTGACGCGACTGTTGCAGGCCGCCGATTACAATGTGGAAGACGCACAACGGGGAATCGTTTTTATCGACGAAATAGATAAAATCGCCCGCAAAGGAGACAATCCGTCCATCACCCGCGACGTGAGCGGCGAAGGCGTTCAGCAGGGATTGCTGAAACTGCTGGAAGGCTCGATCGTGAACGTACCGCCTCAGGGAGGGCGCAAGCATCCCGAACAACGGATGATTCCGGTGGACACGCGAAACATCCTGTTTATCTGCGGAGGAGCCTTTGACGGTATTGAGAAAAAAATTGCGCAACGCCTGAATACGCGCGTTGTCGGTTACACGGCCAATAAAAATACAGCCTTCATCGACCGGGAAAATATGTTGAAATACATCATGCCGACCGACCTGAAATCGTTCGGACTGATACCCGAAATCATTGGCCGTTTGCCTATCCTGACTTATCTGGAACCGCTGGATCGCCGTGCGCTCCGCCGGATTCTGACCGAGCCTAAAAACTCGATTATCAGACAGTATATTAAATTATTTGAAATGGACCATATCAAACTGGCGTTTGATGAAGAAGTGTATGAATATGTGGTGGATAAAGCTATTGAGTTTAAATTGGGAGCGCGTGGGCTTCGTTCAATCGTGGAAGCGATTATGATGGACGCCATGTACCAGATGCCGACCGGCACCCAAAAATCGTTGACCGTCACCTTGGATTATTCAAGAGAGAAATTTGAAAAAGCAGATATTAACCGTTTACAAATTGCATAGTTATAAAATCTATGGCGAAAATAGACATACCAGACCTGACCGAAGCCTTAAAATTCCATTTTGGATTTGACACATTCAAAGGAAATCAGAAAGCAATCATTGAAAATGTGCTGGACGGAAAAGATACATTCGTATTGATGCCGACCGGTGGCGGAAAATCGCTTTGCTACCAGTTGCCTTCCCTGATTTTGGAAGGAACGGCCTTAGTGATTTCACCGTTGATCGCCCTGATGAAGAATCAGGTGGACGCGATGCGTAATTTCAGCGATGAGGATGGTGTCGCCCATTTCATCAACTCATCCCTTAACAAAGCTGCGATCGAGCAGGTGAAACAGGACATTTTGTCCGGCCGCACCAAATTATTGTACGTCGCTCCCGAATCGCTGACCAAAGAAGAAAATATCGAATTTCTCCGTAACATAAATATCTCATTTTATGCGGTGGACGAAGCGCATTGTATCTCGGAATGGGGTCACGATTTCCGACCGGAATATCGCCGCATCCGTCCGATTATTAACGAGATAGGAAAAAGGCCGCTGATTGCACTGACCGCTACGGCTACGCCGAAAGTACAACACGACATTCAGAAAAACCTTGGGATGATTGACGCTACCGTCTTCAAATCCTCCTTCAACCGCCCCAACCTGTATTACGAAGTTCGCCCGAAAGGAACCGACATCGATCGTGAAATCATCAAATATATTAAAGGACACGAAGGCAAATCCGGGATAATCTATTGTCTGAGCCGGAAAAAAGTGGAGGAATTTGCCGATATTCTGTGCGCCAACGGCATCAAGGCATTGGCCTACCACGCAGGCATGGAGTCGCAGACCCGCTCATCCAACCAGGACTCTTTCCTGATGGAAGAGGTGGATGTGATTGTGGCAACCATCGCATTTGGGATGGGTATCGACAAACCGGATGTGCGCTATGTGATTCACTATGACATTCCGAAAAGCCTGGAAGGCTACTATCAGGAAACCGGTCGCGCCGGTCGCGACGGAGGCGAAGGACAATGTATCGCGTTCTATGCCAACAAAGATTTGCTGAAATTAGAGAAATTTCTTCAGGGGAAACCCATTGTCGAACAGGAAATTGGGAAACAACTCTTGCTGGAAACAGCCGCCTATTCCGAAACGGCCGTTTGCCGCCGGAAAGTGTTACTCCATTATTTCGGGGAAGAATATACGGAAGATAATTGCGGAAACTGCGACAACTGTCTGAACCCGAAGAAATTAGTTGAGTCGAAAGAATTACTGTTTGCCGTTTTGGAAGCTGTGGATATACTGAAAGAAAAATATAAAACCGAGTATATCATCAATATCCTGTTGGGCGTTGAGACGTCGGAAATCATGTCGTACAAACATAACGAACTGGAAATCTTCGGTTCGGGACAGGACGAAGACGAAAAAACATGGAATGCCGTGATTCGTCAGGCGTTGATTGCCGGTTATTTAACCAAAGAAATTGAAAACTACGGACTGCTGAAAATTGCTGCGAAAGGCCGGGAATTTATGAAGAAACCCGTCTCCTTTAAAATCGTCACAGACAAAGACTTTGACGAAGACGACTCCAACGAGACGCCGATGCGTAGCGGCGGTTCGTGCGCCGTTGATCCGGCCTTGTACTCGATTATGAAAGATTTGCGGAAAAAACTCTCCAAACAATTGGAAGTGCCGCCTTTTGTCATCTTCCAAGACCCGTCTTTGGAGGCGATGGCGACCACTTATCCGATTACGGTGGAAGAATTGCAGAATATTCCCGGTGTAGGCGCCGGTAAAGCCAAACGTTACGGCGCTGAATTTGCAGCGATTATCAAAAAATATGTCGAGGAAAACGAAATCGAACGCCCGGAAGACTTGCGTGTACGAACCGTCGCCAATAAATCCAAACTCAAAGTATGGATTGTGCAAAGCATCGACCGCAAAGTGGCATTGGATGATATAGCCATTTCCAAAGGGCTTGAATTTAATGAACTGTTGGACGAAATCGAAGCAATTGTCTATTCCGGCACACGGATTAACGTGGACTATTTTATCAATGAAGCGATGGATGAAGACCATATCGAGGACATCTACCAATATTTCAAAGAATCCGAAACCGACGATTTGGAAGAAGCGATTACAGAGTTGGGAAGCGATTACACCGAAGAGGAAATTCGCCTAATCCGTATCAAATTTCTTTCCGAAATGGCGAATTGATTATGTTTTGATTTTCAGCAAAGTAACATATATAAGTTGCCAATTTCCAACATCCGGGTAAAAAAGTTTTTGGAGGTTTTTAAAATAGAATCGAAATAAGATCGTTATATTATTTAATGGTATTAAAAAATTAGCATGATGAAGAAGATTTTTATATGGATTTTTTTAGGGTTAAATGTTTGTTATGGATATGCACAAAAAACAGAAGATCCTGTAGTAATGACTATTGCCGGGAAGGACATCTTCCTCTCGGAATTTTTATTTCTTGCTCAAAAGGATAGCGGAGTAAATCTGTTGGACAAGAAATCGTTGAACAGTTATGTCGAGTTATTTAAAACGTTCAAACTGAAAGTAGCCGACGCCGAAGCCGCCGGAATTGACCAGACAAGCGCATTTAACGAAGAATTGAACAATTACGGAGGCCAATTGAGAGCCAGCTATCTCTCCGACAAAGAAGGAGAGACCAAAGTCCTGAGAGACATATACGACCGTGGCAAAGACATCCTGTCCGTCAGCCACATCATCTTCCCGTTGCCGCCCGTGACGGTTTCTAAAGACACGGTAGAAGTTTACAACAAAGCGCTCGCGGTTTACAAGCGGATTCAAGGCGGCGAGGATTTCACAACCGTCGGAAAAGAGCTATCCGCCGGCGAGAACCCGGACGTTTTCTATGAAGACATCGAAAGCGTGTTCCCGTTGCAGGGATTGAAAGCCTTTGAAAATGTGGTTTTTTCGATGTCGGCAGGCGAAATATCCACTCCGGTGCGTACGCCGTTGGGATTTCATCTGATCCGCCTCAACCGCAAATTCACCAATCCCGGCAAAATACGGGTAGCCCATATCCTGCTCGGCTTTGAGATTGCCAATATGCCCGAAGACGAACTCCAGAAGAAAGCGGAAGAAATCTGCGAAGAACTGAAGAACGGCGCCGATTTTAATAATACGGTAAAGAAATATTCAACCGATACAAAAACCTCCGAAAACGGCGGCATACTGCCCTATTTCGGCTTGGGAGAAATGATATCGCCCTTTGAAAAAGCCGCTTTTGCACTGCAAAACCCCGGAGATATTTCAGCGCCCGTCAAAACCCGGCTCGGACTGCACATCATCAAACTGTTGGACAGAAAAGAACGCGCACCTTATGCAGAAATGGAACAGGCGCTCTACACGACTATGAGACAGGGAGAATGGAACTTTGAATTATTCAGCGCTTTTGACGAACGCGAAAAGGCGAAATTCGGCTATACCTTCAACCAGGATGCTTACGACGATTTCCAACGGCTTTGCGACGATTACTTCCCGACCGATACGGCGTTCAATAACCGCGCACGTACCATGAGGAAAGTGCTCATGCACATGAACGACATGGACTTCCTGCAGGATGAATTTGCCGAATACCTCAGACGCTATCCGTTTTCGACCAAAACTTATTCCGGCGACTTCCTCTACGACGTCTATCGGCTATTCGTCCGCGACGTTGTAACGCAGTTCGAACGGAGGACGCTGAACGACAGCCATCCCGAATTTGACCGCCTGGTACAGGAATATCACGACGGCATTTTATTGTTCGAGATCAGCAACCGCCGGGTCTGGGACAAACCGTTGGAAGAACAGGCCAGGTTGGAAGAAGAATGGGTCAAAGAGTTGAACAGTAAATATGAGGCCAAAATCAATCAGAAAGTACTGAAAAATATAAAGAAATATATAGCAGCCAAACAAACGAAATGAAACGGGAATGAAGTATTCGATTATTTTCTGCTTTGTTATAGGTTCCCTGTGCGCCGCTTGCCGGTCTTCCGTCCCGAATGAAGATTCGGAAGTGTTGGCAAGGGTGCAGGGCGTTTTTTTGAACCGGAGCGATGTGGAGAAAGTCATACCGAAAGGAATATCTTCAGCCGACAGTTTGTTGATGGCCGAGAATTACATCCGGAAATGGGTGAAGGATGTGTTGGCCTACGATGTGGCCAAAAAAAATATCGGAAGCGACGAAGCGGATATCAGCCGTTTGGTGGAAGAATACCGGCATTCGCTGATCCGGCATCGTTACGAGGAGAACCTCGTCCGTACGCGGTTGTCAGCCGAGATTCGGGAAAGCGAGAAAAGAACGTATTTTCAGGAGAATCCGCAGAAATTCCTGCTGGATAAGAACCTCATCAAAGGATTGTTCCTGAAAGTGCCTGCCGACGCGCCCCGGTTAAACGATGTCAGGAAATGGTATAAATCGAACGATCCGAAAGCCGTGGAGAGTATTGAAAAATACAGCATCCAGAATGCTTCCATTTACGAATATTTCTACGACCGGTGGGTTGATTTTGAGGAAGTATCGGACAAAATCCCGGTTCATATCCCGGATGCCAAACAATACCTGAAAGCCAACCGTTCGATCGAAACAACCGACAGCGCCTATATCTATTTCCTGAATATTTCCGAGTGCCTGCTGGCCGGCAATACGTCTCCTTACGAATATGCCGAACCGCAAATTCGGGAAATCATGATCAATAAGAAAAAAATGGATTTTATCCGCGGTTTTGAAGAAGAACTTTACCGGGATGCTATCCGCAAAGGAGATGTAATATTTTATACGAATCAAGAATAAAACGCTAAATATGAATAAGAAAAGTTTGATAGTATTGTTTTTGCTGTGTTGCAACCTGAGTTGGGTGGCTGGACAAGGGCAAGACAACATCGTGGATGAGATTGCATGGATCGTGGGCGACGAGGTTATATTGCGCTCGGATGTTGAAGCCCAACGGTTGGTAATGCAAAATGATGGTATGAGATTCGATGGCGATCCGTATTGTTTTATCCCGGAACAACTCGCCGTTCAGAAATTATACCTGAATCAGGCGAAGATTGACAGTATTGATGTCGATGAAAGTCAGGTTATCCGGGAAGTGGACAGGTGGATAAGCAATGCCATTAACCAGACCGGTGGTTCAAGGGAGCAATTGGAGGACTATTTAGGTAAAAAAATATCTCAGATCAAAGAAGAACGCAAGGTTATGATCCGCGAACAACAGATTATGATGAAAGTGCAACAGCAGATAGTCGGTGACATCAAACTTACCCCTGCCGAAGTACGCCGTTATTTCCAGAGTATTTCGTTGGACAGTCTGCCGACCGTTCCGACCACCGTCGAAGTGCAAATTATCACCGTCGAACCGAAAATCCCTTTTGAAGAAACGGACGCCATCAAAGCGCGCCTGCGCGAATTTACGGAAAGGGTCAATAAAGGCGAAATCGAATTTCAGACACTGGCGACTATGTATTCCGAAGATCCGGGTTCCGCATCACGCGGCGGAGAGATGCCTTTTCAGAACAAAGCAGACTTGTTGCCCGAATTTGCGAACGTGGCGTTTAACTTGTCCGATCCGAAAAAAGTGTCCAATATTGTGGAAACGGAATACGGTTTTCATATTATCCAGTTGATTGAGAAGCGTGGAGACCGTATCTGGTGCCGCCATATCTTATTGCGCCCGAGAGTATCCGACCAGGAACTGAACGAGGCGACCGTCCGCATGGATTCGCTTTATACGGATATCATAGCCGAAAAGATTACGTTTGAAGAAGCCGCCACCTACCTTTCTTATGACAAGGACACGCGAAACAATAAAGGTCTGATGGTAAACCAGAAATATATGAGCGAACATTCCGGAACGCCCAAGTTTGAGATGGAAGAACTTCCACAGGACGTTGCCAAAGTGGTCGATAAAATGAATGTAGGCGAAATATCCAAACCTTTCAGGATGATGACGGACAAGCAGAAACAAGTGATTGCCATTGTCAAGCTGAAAGCAAAGACAGGGAGCCATAAAGCAAACTTAGCCGATGACTATCAGGCATTAAAATCAATTGTGGAAGACCGCAGAAGAGAAGAACTGCTGAAAGAATGGGTGGCTAAAAAACAAAAATCAACGTATGTCCGCATAGCCGAAGGTTGGCGTAATTGCGACTTCCAGCATTCGGGTTGGGTGAGAGAATGAAACTTACGGCGAAATGTGTCTGTCCTGTTCTCTTGTTGTTCGCCGTCATATCCCCCCTCTTTTCGCAGCAACAAGTTGATACGATTCCAAAAACGGAGAAAGTCTATTTGGAACACGCGGATGTGCAGATATTCAACAAGGAGATAAACGCCGACAGGGAGCTGCTGAACGGCAACGTACGTTTCCGCCACGACAGCACGTTCATGTTTTGCGACAGCGCCTATTTCTTCCGGGAAAGCAGTTCGTTGGAAGCATTCGGCGCAGTGCGTATGGAGCAGGGCGATACGCTGTTCGTTTACGGCAATTACCTTTTTTATGACGGGAACACAGAAATAGCGATGGTGCGGGAGAATGTGAAGATGGAAAGCATCCAGTCGTCCGACAGTTCCATCGTCACGCTTTTTACCGACAGCCTGAACTACGACCGTGCGGCGAATATCGGATATTACCTTGAAGGCGGGATGATTATCGATCAGGATAATGAATTGACGTCCCTTTACGGCCAATATTCGCCCGGAACCAAATTAGCGATTTTCAGCGACAGCGTACAACTCAAAAACCCGCAGTTCACATTGAATTCCGATACGCTGCATTACAGCACCGAAACCAAAACAGCCATTATCCTAAGTCCCGCCGTAATCGTTTCCGACAGCGGAACAATCTATACGTCCAACGGCTGGTACAACACGACCGATAACACCTCCCTGCTGTTCGACCGTTCGCAAATCATTTCGGGCAACAAGGCGCTGACCGGCGATACAATCGCCTACAATAAGGATACCGGCGTCGGGGAGGCTTTCGGAAACGTTTTCATGCAGGATACCGCCTACAAAGTCATTCTCGAAGGCGATTACGGGTATTATAACGAACAGACGGAATACGCCTTCACCTGCGGCGAGAATGCACGGATGTTGGAATATTCGCAAGGCGATACGTTATACATGCACGCCGATACAAATGAAATGATTACGACCGATTCGGCCGCCCGCGTGTTGAAAGCCTATCATAACGTCCGTTTCTACCGGTCAGACGTGCAAGGCGTTTGCGATTCAATGCAATACACTACCGCCGATTCCGTATTGAGCATGTACACCGATCCCATTCTCTGGAACGAGAATTACCAGATTACCGGCGATACCATCCGCATGTATATGAATGACAGTACCATTGATTACGTACACGTCATCCTCTATGCTTTTGCCGTCCAGCTTGTGGACACGTCCTACTATAACCAGCTAAAAGGCAATGACCTGAAAGCCTATTTTGAAGGGAAAGCCGTCAATCTCATTGATATTGAGGGTAGCGCCGAGACGATTTTCTATCCTTCGGAAGAGAACGGGAGTATGATTGGCATGAATGAAACCAAGAGTAGCTACCTGCGAATCTGGATAAAAAACAACAAGTTGGATAGACTGTTGATCTGGCCGAAAGCCGAAGGCAAAATGACCCCCATCCCCGACCTCCAGCCCGACCAGAAAATCCTGAAAGGCTTCTACTGGTACGACTACATGCGCCCCCAAAGCAAAGATGACATCTTCCGCGTGATAGAACGGAAGACGGAAGACAAACCGGTAAGGAGCAACAAATTTAACTTCTGAAATTCAAAAATTCAATAACGGCCTCAGATGCACAAATTGATTAGCTCTATTTTGTAATTTTCAACGGCGTCGGGGCGGTCTCATAAGTATTTTAGCACGCAGATTACGCAGATACAAAAGAACGCAGATTATTATAATACCGATAATCTGCGTTTTTGTTTATATAGCGTTTCTATATATCTGCGAAAATCCGCCTAATCTGCGTTATCTGCGTGCTTATGAGACAGCCTCAATTCTCAATTCTCAATTAAAAAACGCTTCCCTTATCTTATCCACATAGTCTAATTTTTCCCATGTGAACAATTCCACCTCTATTTCTGTCGGTTTCTGGGCGTAACGTGAAGAATAGGTTTTCGTCACGACGCGCGGTTCGCGGCCGAAATGTCCATACGAAGCTGTTTCCAGATAGATCGGGTTGCGTAGTTTCAACCGTTCTTCGATGGCTTTCGGACGAAGGTCAAACAACGCCTGCACCTTTTCGGATATCTCGCCGTCGCTGATTGCCACTTGCGAACGCCCGAAGGTATTCACGAAAACGCTCGTCGGCCGCGCTACGCCAATCGCATACGACACCTGTACCAGCACCTCGTCGGCAACCCCGGCTGCGACTAAGTTTTTAGCGATATGACGGGCTGCATAAGCGGCGGAACGATCCACTTTCGAGGGGTCTTTCCCCGAAAATGCGCCGCCACCGTGCGCTCCCTTGCCGCCATACGTATCTACGATAATCTTCCTTCCGGTCAGACCCGTATCTCCGTGAGGCCCGCCAATCACAAATTTACCCGTCGGATTGACGTGGTAGGTGATTTGGTCGTTAAACAGGGCTTGCACATTGGCGGGATAGAGGCGTTTCACCCTCGGAATAAGGACTTTTATCACATCTTCCTTGATAATCCGTCCCATCTCCTCGTCGGCTTCGGCCTGCGAACGGCCATTGCCGGCTTCGACAAACTCATCGTGCTGCGTGGAGATGACAATCGTATCAATACGCAACGGCGTCCCGTTATTGTCATATTCAATCGTGACCTGGCTTTTTGCATCGGGACGAAGATAGGGCATCAGCGCCAGTTCGTTCTTCCGTATCCGGGCCAGTTCTTCCAATAAGGAATGGGAAAGGTCTAACGCCAGCGGCATGTAATTAGCCGTCTCTTTCGTGGCATATCCAAACATCATCCCCTGATCTCCTGCGCCCTGTTCGTACGGATCGGAACGCTCTACTCCGCGGTTGATATCGCCGCTCTGTTCGTGAATCGCCGACAAAACGCCGCACGATTTGGCTTCAAACTGATACTCACTCTTGGTATAACCGATTTGCCCGATGACGCGGCGCGCCACTTCCTGCACGTCCACGTAAGCGCTCGATTTCACTTCGCCGGCCAGTATCACCTGACCGGTGGTTACCAATGTTTCACACGCAACTTTTGAATTTCGGTCATACGCCAGAAATTCGTCGA
>JAISJX010000395.1 GCA_031261145.1 Tannerella sp. | reverse complement strand
CAATGGCACGCCTGTCTGCTGGGGTCCGGCGCGGGGCGACATCTCCCATTGGTATTACGAAACGGTGGACGTGGCTTCGCTGCTTCAAGCCGGCGAGAACGTATTGGCTGTGACGGTTTGGAACTTTGGTGAATATACGCCCGGTGCACAAATGAGCTTGCGGACGGGGCTGATTGTGCAGGGAAATTCATCGCGCGAATCGTTAGTCAATACCGACAAATCATGGAAAGTATTTCAAAACCCTGCTTATACGCCGGTGGTGGAAGGCAGGGAGGACGTTGGCTGCGGCGACCGTGTGCAGGGCGCCCTTTACCCTTGGGGCTGGGAAACGAAGGTGTATGAAGATAGCAGTTGGAAACCTGCCCGTACCATCAGACGAGGCGAACCTTACGGTTCCAGTACCGGTTATGAGTGGGTGTTGCTGAAACGGGACATTCCACTGATGGAAGAATCGCTGCAACGGATGAATACCGTGCGACGGACGTTCGGCAACATTACCGTACCCGCAGGATTCCTGAAAGGAAATGCGCCGCTTACGGTTCCTGCCGGACGGAAAGCATCTTTTCTGATTGACCAAACCTACCTGACGACCGCTTACCCTGAATTGCATGTGTCGGGCGGCAAAGGCAGTGTTATCCGTCTGACATACAGCGAAGCCTTGTATAACGACAGAGGAAAGGCGAACCGGAACGAAATCGAAGGGCGCAGCATAAAGGGTGGTCATGACATTTTTTATCCGGATGGCGCAGCCAATCGCTTGTATCGCCCGCTGTGGTTCAAGACGTTCCGTTACCTTCAAGTGGATATCGAAACCTCGGACGAGCCACTGACATTGAACGATTTGTACGGAATATATACCGGTTACCCGTTCCGTGAAAACGGTTCTTTTGAAAGCGACGCACCGGAAATCAAAAACCTCTGGACAGTTGGATGGCGGACGGCACGACTGTGTGCACACGAAACCTATTTCGATTGTCCATTTTACGAACAACTGCAATACGTTGGCGACACACGCATACAATCGTTGATTTCGTTGTATGTGGACGGCGACGACCGTCTGATGCGGAAAGCCATCCGAATGTTTGACTGGTCCCGTTCGCACGAAGGTCTCACCACCAGCCGCTATCCAGGCAAGCAACCGCAATACATTCCTCCGTTTTCCATGTATTGGGTAAATATGGTACACGATTATTGGATGCACCGTGACGATACGATGTTCGTAGCGGCCTGTATCCCGACAGTGAAGACCGTCATGGCATGGTTTGCCGACAAGGTGGACGCACAAACCGGTATGTTGGGCGCCCTACCCCATTGGAACTTTGTTGACTGGCCGCCTCAATGGCCATGGAGCGACGAACTTCCGTCCGGAGGCGTTCCTCCCGGCGGCATTACCGGCGGCTCGTCTGTCCTGACTCTGCAATTGGCTTATACTTTAAAAGATGCGATTGATTTGTTGAAGGCTTATGGCGAACCGGAGTTGGCTTCACGTTATGAAACGCTGTACCAAACGCTTTGCCAAAATACCTTGAAGCAGTGCTGGGACGAAAACAGGCAACTGTTGAAGGATGATATTTCCGGTTCAAGTTACAGCCAACATGCCAATATCATGGGGATTCTTTCCGGCGCTGTGCCACCGGAAAAACAACCGGCATTGTTTGAAAATCTCAATACCGATGCGTCGTTGATTCAAGCCACATTCTATTACCGGTTTTACCTCTTCCGCGCCCTCAAGCAAATAGGTCAGGCGGAGCGATATACCGCCATGCTGCAACCGTGGTATGATATGTTGAATATCGGATTGACGACGTTTGCCGAAAATCCCGAACCGACCCGCTCCGACTGCCATGCGTGGAGCGCCAGTCCGAATTATGATTTGCTGGCGACCGTTTGTGGTATCGAACCGGCTGAACCCGGTTTCAAATCCGTAAAAATCGAGCCTCATTTGGGTGATTTGAAATATATCAAAGGCAAGGTGCCGCATCCGAAAGGAATCATCACGGTCGATTTGAAAAAGACAAAAAAAGGACTTTCCGGTCATATTACGCTGCCGGAAGGCTTGCAGGGAACATTTGTCGTGCAGGGGAAAAACACGCCTTTGAAATCGGGAAACAATCCGATAAACTGATTCAAAACGGCTCAACCTTAGTGATGGTTATTCCTTCATTGTTCAGCCATGTATAGGGGGCGTTGCTATCAGCCCTGCTAATGGTGAAATCGCTGCTGAGGATTTGGGCGCCGCTATCCATGGCGCGCCGCATACGCTCATCATCCCGCACAAGGTTTTCATCCATCCGGGTTCGCACAATGAAGCCCTTGTCAATCAAGGCGCGGATTTCGGCGACATTCGGATTGTTATGCAGAATAAAGGAAGCGGAAAGCGCATCCGCCCCCCCAGCGATAAACATCTGCTGACCGGTTAGGGTTGTATCCATGGCATAATACCGTTTGGCAAAATCACCTGAGTGAACAATAAAAATAAACTTACCCATCATACTCTCAATGGTGGGCCAGCCCTTACGGACAGCCTCGGAAATGGAATTTGCGCCGGTTGCTGCCAAAAAGTCCGCAGGACGATACAATTTATCACCAAAGACCTCTTTCAGTATGCGGTCAAAGTCCGAAAACTCAGTATCCCCGATTTTTCGTATTTTGGGATCCAAAAAAGTCCAATCATCTTTAAATTCAATCAGCGTGATAATAGGAAAATGCTTCGGGTTATGATCGGAAAATAGCTTGAGTTCGCGAAAGCCTTTCTCCAAATTTATCAGATTACTCATATTATCGACCAATGGCACATGAACCGCCTCGAAGGTTGTTCCCCGCAATCGCACATCAATTTCAAAACTTCTAATTCCGCTTTCAAGTTGATTTGTGAGTTGTTTATGCGCATAACGCAAGGCATTCGCCTCGTTTTGGTTAGTAAAGAGTCGTATCATCAACTTGCCGGGCGCTGAGCCATACTGCTTGTAACTGTTGTGGGTGGCAAGAAAACGGACATCGTTCAATCGCAGTTCTGAGAGTTCTGATGCAGGAATATCCGAAAACGCGTTTTCGTTGACCGGCTGATACGCACCGCCATAATGAGCGCTCAATGCTGCCAAATGACGCTCCTGCGCTTTCACGGCACGGAAGTGGTTTAGGTTGAAATGGGCGAGTAAACCAAAGAAAGACAGAATTAACAGGACAATGAAACCCACAATGCCTAACCCCAATTTTTTATATAATTTCATTTTTACCGTCATCGTTCAATTTTGAACTGCAAAGTAAGCATTTTTTTTGAGAAAATGAAAATACGTGCAAAAAATAAATTTATACTTTGCGCTCTGAGTTATTCAAAACTCATCAACAACGTGTATAAACATAAAAATAATAATTTGTTATGAAAAAAGTAATTATAGTAGTTCTGTCGGTTATCGTATTTTGTTTTTTA
>JAISJX010000392.1 GCA_031261145.1 Tannerella sp. | reverse complement strand
CGGCGCTGTTGGCGGGTGTTGCATTGTCGTCTTGTAAGACCAATAAGGATATTACTCCGTCGTCGGAATTTGCGCCGTATATCAGCGCATACACGGGGGGCGTTATCTCGTCAAATTCGTCGATTCGATTGGAATTGGCGCAGGAACAACCCATTGTAGAGCTTGGCTCGGAGGTCAAAGAGAAACTGTTCGGTTTTTCGCCGTCGCTTTCGGGTAAGGCGTATTGGCTGAATAATAAAACGCTTGAATTTACGCCGGATTCGGGAGCGCTGCAACCGGGTACATTATATAATGTGACTTTTGCGCTGGGAAAAGTATGTCAGGTCGATAAGAAATTTTCGAAATTCGACTTCTCTTTCCGGGTGGAAGAACGTGATTTTACGATAAAAACGACGTCGTTGGATATTACGGATCCGCAATCTGATAAAGTGGCGGTGGGCGGCGAAATACGTTTCAGCGAAACGCCCGATCTGCAGAATGTATCGAAAATGATTGCCGCAGAGAGGAATGGAGATTCGTTTACGGCGACGGTACAGGCGAGCGACGACCCGCATATTTTCCGTTTTACAGTGGCCGACATTGACAAAAAACAGGAAGAAACGATACTGAAGATCGTCGCTTCGGGGAAAAGCGTCGGCGTGAACAAAACGATGCGTGCGGAGGTAGTGATTCCTGAAATCAATACATTCAAATTGTTGTCGGCAGAGTTTATCGAAACGCCCGAATTTGGTATCCGGCTAACTTTTTCAAGCCCTGTTTCGGAATCGCAGGATTTGCGGGGTATGATTTCGTTGAACGAAGTGTCTAATTATGTCGCTCAGGTGCAGGACAATGTCGTGAATCTGTTTTTTGAGCGCAGGAGTGTGAAGTCCAACGATTACATGGTGAATGTCACCCTCGACCAGGGATTGAAGAATACGGACAATGATCGGTTGGGAAAATCGGTTTCCGCGTCGTTGCAGATGGAATCGTTAGCGCCGGCGGTGGAATTTCTGTCTTCGGGGACGATTATGCCAAATTCGCAGAACTTGTTACTGCCTTTCCGCGCGGTCAGTTTGTATGCGGTCGATTTGAAGATTATCCGTATTTACGAAAACAATGTGCTTATGTTCCTGCAAGAGAATAATTTGTCTTCTAAATCCTCGTATTCGTTAAGGCGGTATGGGCGTTTGATCTACAAAAAGACGCTTCGCTTGGACGACCCGACCAAAAATATACATGATTGGAATAATTATTCCATTGATTTGAATACAGTTATCAAACAAGAACCGGGCGCAATCTACCGGGTGGAACTGACCTTTGGCAAAAATTATTCGGCGTATAACTGTGGTGGCGAATCGGTTGGGCAAATGCAGGTCGCCAATCAATTGGAAACGATTGGTTCGGGCGAAATGACCGAAGAAGATGAAGCCGTATGGAATATTGCGGAGAGTTATTACTATGAAAATGAGATTGACTGGGAAGAATATGAATGGGATCAACAGCATAATCCGTGCCATGCGTCTTATTACATGCGTTCCGAGCGGAAAGCTGTCACCAACGTGCTGGCTTCAAATCTGGGAGTAATCGTCAAAGGCAATACGAATAACCGTTTGTGGGTAGCGGTGACGGATTTATTGGATACCAAACCGGTGAAAGGCGCGGATGTGACGGCGTATAATTTCCAGTTACAACCGGTAGGCTCGGCGCGGACGGACGAGAACGGTTTTGTCGTTTTGGATACGAAACAACAGCCTTTTGCATTAGTCGCTACGGCGGATAAACAAAAGACATACCTCAAGTTGACGGACGGGCAGGAGAATATGCTAAGCCGCTTTGATGTAGGCGGAAAAGAGATAAAAAAAGGATTGAAAGGTTATATTTACGGCGAGCGGGGCGTATGGCGTCCGGGCGATACGTTGCATCTCTCGTTTATACTCGAAGACCACGAGCAGAGAATCCCGGCCGGTTATCCGGTTTCGCTCGAAGTCTATAACCCGCGTGGACAGTTTGCATCCAAACAAGTGTCGGTGAACGGTCTGAACAGTTTTTATACCTTCGATGTCCCGACCAGGGCGGACGATCCTACGGGCCTTTGGAGCGCCTACGTGAAAGTCGGCGGAACCTCGTTCCATAAACCGCTCCGGATCGAAGCTATCAAACCGAACCGTTTGAAAATTAACGTGGAAGTGCCCGGAAACAGGATTTCGGCGGGCGTAAGCCAGACGCCTGTTTCGATTCATGCGGCATGGCTGACCGGCGCAGTAGCCCGTAACTTGAATACGAGCATGGAAATATCGCTCTCGAAGACCGTTTCGCAGTTCAAAGGCTACGAAAAATATATCTTCGATAATCCGGCGTCCAACTTTTCATCATCCGATTATGCGATGAATGTATTTGAAGGCAAACTGGATGAACAGGGCGATGTGCGTTTCAATATGAAAGTGCCGGAAGCGAAGAACGCGCCGGGACTGTTGCGGGCGCACCTCTCTTGCAACGTCTATGAACAGGGTGGCGATGTAAGCATTAATAACCAGTCGATTCCGTTCTCGCCATTCCATACGTATGTGGGGATTAATTTCAACCAAAAAGAGCCATCAAGTTACTTTGAAACCGATGTCGAGAATGTGTTTGACATCGTGACTGTGGATGCCGACGGCAAGCCGGTGAATCGTTCCGGCCTGGAATATAAAATCTACCGCATCGGCTGGAGTTGGTGGTGGGAACATAATGACGAATCCTTTGCTTCCTACCTGCAAAACTCGTCGATTATACCGGTTGATAAGGGTGATCTGCGAACGGTGAACGGGAAAGCGCAAATCAAATTCAAAATTAATTACCCGGAATGGGGACGTTATTTAGTCTATGTAAAAGACCGTGACGGCGGCCATGCGACGGGCGGCGTAGTCTATGTGGATTGGCCTGACTGGCGCGGACGCTCGAATAAGTCCGACCCAAGCGGCGCCAAAATGCTGACGTTCTCGACGGATAAAAATTCGTACGAAACAGGCGAAACCGTAACGGTGATTATTCCGGCGGCGGCGGGAGGCCGTGCATTGGTTGCGCTCGAAAACGGTTCGGACGTTTTCAGTCGCGAATGGGTGAATGTATCCGCTGCGGGCGATACGAAATACACCTTTAAGGTGACGGAAAATATGGCGCCGAATGTGTATGTCCATATCAGTTTATTGCAACCCCACGAGCAGACAGCCAATGATTTGCCTATCCGCATGTATGGCGTAATGCCGGTCTTTGTGACGAATAAGGCTTCCATCCTCACGCCCCGGATCACGATGGCGGATGTGTTGCGTCCCGAAACGGAATTTTCGGTTAAAGTGAAGGAAGCGAACGGAAAGGCAATGACTTACACGCTGGCTGTGGTGGACGAAGGACTGTTGGATTTGACGAATTTCAAAACGCCCGATCCGTGGAACGAGTTTTATGCGCGTGAGGCGTTAGGCATCCGCACATGGGATATGTATGACGATGTAATAGGCGCGTTTGCAGGCAAATATGGTTCGCTCTTCAGCATCGGAGGCGACGAAGGACGAATCGGCAGCGCCAAGGCGAACCGCTTCAAGCCTGTCGTCCGGTTTATCGGTCCGTTTGCACTGAAAAAGGGCGAGGAGAAGACGCACCCATTGACGTTGCCCCCGTATATCGGCTCTGTCCGCGTGATGGTCGTTGCCGGGCAGAACGGCGCTTATGGCAATGCGGAAAAAACGGCGCCGGTTCGTACACCGTTGATGGTATTGCCATCGCTGCCGAGGGTTGTCAGTGTGGATGAAGAAATCGCTTTGCCGGTGAATGTGTTTGTCATGGAAAATACGGTGAAGAATGTGACGGTCAAGGTGGAAACGACCGGTAAACTCAAGTTGGTGAGCGCCCAGGCAAAAACGCTGAATTTCTCCGCGCCGGGTGACGAAATCGTTTATTTCACCCTGCAATCAGGCTCGGTGACGGGCGTGGAAAAGGTGACGGTGACGGCAACCGGCGACGGTCAGACCTCCAAAGAAACCATTGAAATTGATGTGCGCAATCCGAATCCGCCGATAGTTTCTTTTGATAATAAATTATTGGAAAACGGAGAGACAGGCGAATTTACCTACCGTTTGGATGAAGGCTATGGTGATAACTGGGTGAAATTGGAAGTTTCACGCATTCCTTCGATTGACATCAGCCGCCGTTTCGACTTCTTGTATTACTATCCGCATTACTGTTCGGAGCAATTGACGTCCAGAGCCTTGCCGCTGCTGTATATTCCACTGTTCAAAGACATGGATGCCAATGAATCCGAGATGATTAAAAAGAATGTGCGCGATGCGATTATAAACCTCTACGGACGGCAGTTGTCTAATGGCGGGATTGTCTATTGGCCGGGTGATAATTTTGAGAACGAATGGATTACCTCGTATGCCGGTAGTTTCTTGGTACTGGCGAAAGAAAAAGGATACGATGTGAATACGGCGGTGATTAACCGGTGGAAGAATTACCAACGTTCCGCTGCACAGAACTGGCAGCCGACCACCCGGAATAACGGACGGTATTATTACGACCAGTCCGACCTGACTCAATCCTACCGGCTTTATACGCTGGCTTTGGCGGGCGCTCCCGAAATAGGTGCGATGAACCGGCTGAAAGAGTTGAAAAACATCTCGGTACAAGCCCGTTGGCGGTTGGCGGCGGCGTATGCCCTTGCCGGTAAGATGAACGCAGCCAACGAACTGATATTTAATGCTCCAACAGATATTGATCCTTACTCGTCATCTAATTCGAGTTACGGCTCTTCCTGCCGTGACGAGGCCATGATTCTGGAAACGTTCATATTGATGGGTAAGGATAAAGAAGCCTTTGTACAAGCGGAAAAAGTGTCGAAAAGCCTGATGAGGGAAATGTATTTCACCACGCAATCGACCGCTTATTCGTTGGTTGCAATGGGGTATCTGGCCGGAAAACTATCCGAAGCGCCCAGTTTCACCTGGACATTGAATGGCGCTAAACAGTCCATCGTGAAACAGAAAAAGGCGGTTTATCAGATAGATATTCCCACGAAACCCGCTTCGGGAACAGTGACGGTGAAGGACGACGGCGACGGCGTCTTGTATGTCAATCTCGTGTCGAAGACCAAGCCGCTTCGCGATTCGCTGCCTGCGGTCGAGAATAATATCCGTCTGGACGTGAACTATACCGATTTGGGCGGAACGCCCGTCGATGTGACGCGCCTGAAACAGGGTGCCGATTTTGTGGCGGTAATCAAAGTGACGAATATCAGCGGTGTGCAGAATTATACGGATTTGGCGCTCACGCAGATTATCCCGTCCGGCTGGGAAATCCGTAACGACCGGATGATAGACCCGGACGAGCCTGATAACCGGAATAATAAAGCGTCCTATACGTATCAGGACCTCCGCGACGACCGCGTGCTGACCTACTTCGATTTGAATTACAATACGAGCAAGACGTTTAAAATTAGACTGATGGCATCTTATGCCGGACGATTTGTCATCCCCGCCATTCAGTGCGAAGCGATGTACGATACCAACGTGCAGGCACGCACCCGGGCCGGATGGGTTGTTGTCGAAAAATGAGGATAAACGATTGAGACTAAATGTAAGAAATATGTCAAAACGTAAAAGGGCTACCCTTATTGTGGTAGCTCTTTTATGTATTATGTACGTTTTTTGCCTGCCCCGCCGGTTGTTTAATATGCCGTATGCAACGGTGGTGACCGACCGGAACGGGGAACTGTTGGGTGCGCGGATTGCCGCCGACGGGCAGTGGCGTTTTCCCGCGAGCGACACCGTTCCCGAAAAGTTAGTGACGTGCCTGACGGAGTTTGAAGACCGTTATTATTTCTATCATTGGGGCGTCAATCCGGTCTCTGTGTGCCGCGCGTTGGTTCGGAACGTGAAGGCGGGACATGTTGTGAGCGGCGGGAGTACGCTTACAATGCAGACGATCCGTCTGTCGCGCAAAGAGAAACGTACTGTCGGCGAAAAGTTGATTGAAATGATTCTGGCAACCCGTCTGGAGTTCCGCTGTTCCAAGATGGACATCTTGTCGCTGTACGTCTCACACGCTCCATACGGGGGAAATGTGGTCGGTATGGATGCGGCGGCGTGGCGATATTTCGGTCACCCGGCCAAGCATTTATCGTGGGCGGAGGCGGCGACGCTGGCTGTTTTGCCCAATGCCCCTTCCATGATTCACTTGTCCAAAAACAGGGACGCCTTGCTGAAAAAACGTAACCGGTTGCTTCTTCAGTTATACCGGCGGGCTATCATCAACGGGATGGATTATGAGCTGGCTCTTAGCGAAGCCCTGCCCTCCGAGCCGTTGCCGTTGCCGCAGACAGCGCCTCATTTGGTAAGCTATTTCTATCAGAACCGGCAGGGAGAAGAGACCGTTTCGTCCGTTGATAAAGGAATACAGACGCGGGTCGCGGATATGATGGAACGGTGGAACTCCGAATTTATACAGAGCGATATCCGGAATATGGCGGTGATAGTCATTGATGTACAAACCAATAAGGTGCTGGCATATTGCGGAAACGTGAATTATCAGGAGAAGAAATCAGGTAACCAGGTCGATGTCATCCGTTCGCCCCGCAGCACGGGCAGTATCCTGAAACCGCTTTTATATTATGCCACGTTGCAGGAGGGCGAAATCTTGCCCGACATGCTTTTGCCGGATATTCCGATAAACGTCAATGGTTTTTCGCCGCAAAACTTCAATCTGCAATATGACGGGGCGGTTCCGGCTTCCACCGTGATGGCCCGTTCGCTGAATGTGCCTTCCGTGATGTTGCTGCGCCGTTATGGTGTTCCCAAGTTTTATGATTTTATGAAAAAGGCGGGGATAACCACGCTCAACAAACCGTCATCCCACTATGGCTTATCCCTGATTCTGGGCGGAGCGGAAGCCACGCTTTGGGATGTGACCTCCGTCTATACGGACATGGCGCGTAACCTGAAGGGATTGAAGCGGATGCCGTGCAGCCTTTTGTTGCAGGATAAGAATCGGAAAGAGCAGCCGGATATTTTTCATCCGGGAGCCGTCTGGCAGACCTTTGACGCCATCAAGGAAGTAAACCGTCCCGAAGATATGGACTGGCGAACTATCCCGTCCATGCAAACCGTTGCCTGGAAGACGGGTACAAGTTTCGGTTTCCGGGATGCGTGGGCGGTCGGCGTGACGCCGAAATACGCCGTCGGAGTGTGGGTCGGCAACGCTTCCGGCGAAGGAAAGCCGGGATTGGTCGGCGCACGGACGGCCGGCCCTGTGATGTTTGACGTATTTAATATCCTGCCCTCCTCGGATTGGTTTGAGAGACCGGAAAGCGAATTTGTGGAAGTAGAAGTCTGCCGCCGTTCCGGTCACCTGAAAGGGCGTTTTTGCGACGAGACGGATACAGCGCTAATCTGCCCCAACGGACTGAAAACAAATGCCTGCCCCTACCATGTCCACGTGAATTTAAGCGCAGACGAGCGTTTTCGCGTTTACGAACATTGCGCCGGTACGGAAGCCGTTGTTCAGAAAAACTGGTTCCTTCTGCCTCCCGCATGGGAATGGTATTACAAACAGCATCATCCCGAATACAAACCCCTGCCTCCCTTCAAACCCGGATGCGGCGACGACGCGCTGTTGCCGATGCAGTTTATTTACCCCCAAGGATTTGCCCGCATCATCCTCCCTAAACAGTTGGACGGCAGCCGTGGCGAAGTAACCTTCGAGCTGGCGCACAGCAGCCCCGACGCCACCGTCTTCTGGCATCTGGACGACGACTATATCACCGCCACCCGTGACTTTCACAAAGTATCCCTGACGCCCTCTCCCGGCTGGCGATCGGTCACGGTGGTTGATAACGAAGGGCATACGCTGTCGATTCGGGTGTCAATTGAAATTCAATGATTCCAATTAGCGGGAATCCGGTAAGTTTCGATTAAATGTACGATAGATAGATTTTGCAAAAAAAGTGCTGAAAAATTATTGTATAATAAATCCAATGCACTTATAATTAATAAAATGCAAATAATACAGCCAAGGATTCAGATTCAATGAATCTTTGAATCCAGGAATTATTGAATCCTGGAATCTTTGAATTGTAAAAAAAAGCCGTACCTTTGTTCCCATTGCAGCAGGCCGGTCTGTCGCTGGCCCTTCGGGGTCGGAGGAAAGTCCGGGCAACACAGGGCGCCATCCTTCCTAACGGGAAGTTGTTCGTGAGGGCAAAGTTAGCGTAACAGAAAAGAACCGCCCGGCTTCGGCCGGGTAAGGGTGAAAAGGCGAGGTAAGAGCTTCACCGCTCTTGTAGTAATACAAGGGGTCAGTACGCCTGATGGGTTGTAAGGTCATGTACACCGGCGCAGTAGGACGGCTCGTCCGATGCCGGGGGGTGGACCGCACGAACTTGTTGGTGACAGCAAGTCAAGATAAATGACAGACGCTTTTCCGCTTCACGGTGGAGAGGTACAGAACCCGGCTTACAGGCCGGCTGCATTCTTTTACTTGGTATAGAGATTCAATGGGGAAGAAAAAGAAAAAACAGAATGGTATCGAACAAATCGGCCTTTTTATCACCAAAATGATTCGTTTCGTCACGTACGAAATCTGGCGAATCACGGATAATGAGATAAGCAGGCCGAAACGGTTCTATATCTACATGGTCAAAACAACCATTCTGGCCGTGCGTGGATTCAAACGCGAGAACTTATCCACACACGCCTCTGCTTTAACTTACAGCACCCTCCTGGCTATTGTCCCGTTATTGGCCGTTATTGTGGGCATTGCCGGCGGATTCGGCTTTCAGGAAACGATACGCGGCAGCCTGCATAATTCCTTCCCCGGACAGACATTTGAAATAGATGCAGCGCTCGATTTCGCCCAGAATTACCTCAACATGACAAAGGGCGGCGTTTTCATCGGTATCGGCGTCGTCCTCCTTTTATATACCGTCACCAATCTGATTTCGTCGATTGAAGGGACATTCAACGACATCTGGCAAGTCCAGAAATCACGCCCCTGGCGCCGGAAAATGACCGATTACCTGGCGCTGTTCATCATCCTGCCCGTACTGATAACCGTATCAAGCGGTATCTCGATTTTCTTATCGACCATCCGGAAGTCCGCCTTCTTGAGCGAATATGTATTCCTGACCCCGGTCGCCGATTTCACGCTCCATATCCTGCCTTACGTCATCACCATTTTACTGTTTACTACATTATATATATTGGTGCCGAACACCAAAGTCCGTTTCCCGAATGCGCTGACGGCGGGTTTTATCACGGGTTGCGCGTTCCAGCTTTTCCAGTTCCTGTATATCAGCGGACAAATATGGGTCAGTAAATACAATGCTATTTATGGCAGTTTTGCGGCGTTACCCCTGTTGCTGTTGTGGTTGCAGGTGTCGTGGCTGCTGTGCCTGTTTGGTGCGGAAATAGCTTACGCCTCCCAGAATACAAAGAAATTCAGCTTCGAGCGGGACTGCAAAAACATCAGCCGCCGTTACAGTGATTTCCTGAACCTGCTGGTTACGTCGCTTATCGTGAAACGTTTTGAGAAAGGGGAGAAGCCTTACACCGCCGACGAACTGTCGGACACCTACCGGATTCCCATCCGCCTCACCACGCAGATACTCTACCTGCTGACGGAGATAGGCGTCCTGATTGAAGTCAATGACAGCGAGGACGAACGTGTTATCCACTACCAGCCCGCTCTGGATATTCACCAAATCAGCGTGGGATTCCTGCTCCGCAAAATCGACGAATACGGGTCGGAGAACTTCAAAATCGACACCGGGCAGACGTACCGGAAGGAATGGCAGGCGTTACTGAAGACCCGCAGCGATATGACCGTCCCGAACAGTAATATCCTGCTTAAAGACCTGTAACCCCGTAAAAAAATGTCCGCAGAAAGAATACAACGGGGCGACCTGACGCACGGAACCGTATGGAAGGCGATCCTTATCTTCGCCTTTCCGCTGCTAATCGGTAATATTTTGCAGCAGACCTATAACTTGGTGGATAGCATCATTGTCGGGCAGTTTCTGGGGAAGGAGGCGCTGGCGGCCGTTTCGGCATCGTTCTTTATCTATTACTTTATCATCGCACTGGTTATCGGCATTGGGAGCGGGATAACCGTTGTCGTGTCGCAATACTACGGCGCCCGGCGGTACGAACAGGTGCAACGCGCTTTTTCGTCGTCCCTTATTTTCATGACCATTACCGGTATCCTGCTGTCCGTTGTCGGCATTGTCTTAGCCGAGCCGTTTTTCCGGCTGACGCATACGCCCGCCGACGTGCTTCCGCAAGCCGTGCGTTACTTCCGCATTTACATGGGCGGCACGTGCCTTTTCATCATCTTCAACAGCATCATTTCCATCCTGCGGGGCATCGGCGACTCAAAGCTTCCCATGCTTTTCATCCTCGTAACGGTCGTATTAAACGTCCTGCTGAGCCTGCTTTTTATCATCGTTTTCCAATGGGGCATCGAAGGCGTTGCGTTCGCCACCATCCTGGCGCAGGGCGCCGGGATGTGCATCGCGCTGGCGTACATGCGCAAACGACACCCGATACTTTCCATCCGCAAGAAAGACTTTGTGTTTGACCGGAAAATCTTCCTGCAGGGTTTGAAAATCGGCTTTCCGACAAGTATCCAGCAGTGTTCCATCGCCGTCGGCCTTATCGCCCTGCTGAGCCTCGTGAACAGCTTCGGGACGGACATGCTGACGGCCTACGGCGCCGCCGGGAAAGTCGATACGCTGGTCACGCAGGCTATCCTGACACTATCCAGCGCATTATCCGCCTTTTGCGGACAGAATATCGGAGCCGGTCATTACGACCGCGTACGGAAGGGCCTCTATTCGTCGATGGCCATCAACCTGTTTTTTTGTTTCATCTTCCTGTCCGTCTTCTATTTCTTCGGCAAAGATATTATGCAGGTATTTACCGGCGACGAAAACGTCATTGCCATCGGTTACGAATATCTCCTGATCATCGGCAGTTTCCTGCTCATACATGGCACGCTCAACATCCTTAACGGGGCTTTACGCGGCGCCGGCGACACGCTTTTTACGATGGTCACAAGCCTTATCACCTTCTGGCTGGCGCGCATCCCGTTAGCCTACTACCTAAGCGGCCTCTGGGGACGCACCGGCATCTGGTGGGCCGTCAATATCAGCATCACCGTCGGCCTGATTGCCACTGCCATCTATTACAAAACAGGGAAGTGGAAAACGAAATCCATCATCCGGAATTAATTTCTCGCAGATTGAATGGATTTAAACGCAGATTAAAAGAATTTTGAAAATCTGCGTGAATCTGCGTGTAAAATCTGCGGAATCTTTGCGAAATCTTTGATTTTTTTGCTTACTTTTGTACCCATAAATTATTAATAGTATAAAGTTATGAAAGTGCAATTAACAAAAGGAATTATTACATTGTTCTGCCTGATGCTCACCCTGACGGCTTATTCACAAAACCAAACGGCTAAACAGGCCGACAAGAAAACGTTGAGCGGTATTTGGACCTATTCGCTACCCGATGCTCCTTATGGATACCAGGATGGAACCATTGAGTTCAAACAGGTTGAAGGCAAACTGGCCGCAGTCTTGAAGGTGGGAGATACTCCCTATCAAATCAAAGAAATCAAGAAAGACGGCAACAACTACAAATCGAACTTTTATGTAGATGGCAACGAAGTGAGTGTAAAGTTGATTCCCGGTAACGGGAAAATAACAGGTAATGTCACGATTGGCGATTATGACATGCCGGTGACATTGACACCCAAGAAATAAGGATCACCGCCCGTCATTTGCAGGGGCGAAAAATGTTTCGCCCGGCGTTTATTTTGTCTGAATCCCGATTTTCGGTAAGATTTTCAAGATTGGCAGGATTAAGAACCACCCTGCCGCTCTATTCCCCTTCTCTTGTGGAGCGGGGGCGGGGGGAGAGGTATGAATAACTGAATCATTGAATCTTTGGAATTATAAAATTATTATTCTACATTTGCAGCGGATTATTATACAAACAGAATCATTGAATTAATAAATATATTTAGTTATGAAAACAAGATTTTTTTTAACAGGCTTTGCTGCATGCCTCTTCGTATCGTTAAATGCGCAGACACGTTTGCCGGATGAGATAGCTTACAAAATCAAAAACGAAGCGTTCTCAAATTCAAAAGTTGAAGAAACGGCTCAATGGATTACCGACTTTCTTGGCCCGCGTTTGGCCGCGTCCCACAATGGATTACGGGCGGAAACCTTGGTGAAGAATAAAATGGAAGAGTTTGGCTTGAGCAACGCCCGCCGCGAGTTTGCCGCGAACTTTCCCAAAGGCGGATGGAATAACGAGAGGACATACATCGCCCTGACCGCTCCTTACTACACCGCCTTTGCGGCCACACCCAAGGCATGGTCGGGAAGCACGTCCGGTCTGGTGAAAGGCGAAGCTATCTATCTCAATGTAGAGAAGGAAGAGGATCTCCGGAATTACAAAGGGAAGTTGGGCGGAAAAATCGTTTTATCGCCGGTGACTTCTACCTACGCCATTAACTTTGAACCGTTGGCTTCGCGCCTGACACAGGAGCGTTTGGACGAAATAGCGAAGGATCCCCGCGGGCAACAGGCTCCGGCTTTCCGTCAATCACGTCCCGCGCCGAATGCCGCTCTCTTACAATTGCGCGATAAAATCAACCAGTTGCTGAAAGAGGAGAAACCGCTTGCCGTGCTTTCCGGTAACGGCACATTTAACGTCCCGATGTCGAGCGGTATCCAGTACGTCGCCGGTCAGCCGGAACCGGCGCCGGATATAACGCTCCCCATCGAAGACCACGGTCGCTTGGTGCGCCTGGTGCAGAAAGATATTCCGGTGGAACTGGAATTGGATATAAAGAATGTCTTTTCGCCTGCCGACTCGCTTATCTATAATGTAATCGCCGAGATACCGGGAACCGACCCGAAACTGAAGAATGAAGTGGTGCTGATCGGCGCTCACCTGGATTCGTGGCACGGCGGAACCGGCGGCGCCGACAATGCTTCGGGCTGTATCGTGATGCTGGAAGCCATGCGGATTATTAAAGCGACAGGCGTTTCTCCGCGCCGTACCATCCGTATCGCCTTGTGGGGCGGCGAAGAACAGGGTCTGTACGGTTCGAGGGGGTATGCCCAAAACCTCCTGTACGACCGGAAAGAGAACATAAAATTGCCCGATTATGATAAGTTTGTCTTGTACCTGAATATGGACAACGGTTCCGGCCGTTTCCGCGGAATTTACTTAGAAGAGAATGATATGGCAGTCCCGTTCTTCAAGACGTGGAAGGAGCCGTTTGAATCGTTGGGCTTCACGACGCTCTCGCTGCGCCGCACCGGCTCGACCGACCATGTGTCGTTCAATACCTTGGGATTGCCCGCCTACCAGTTTATTCAGGACGGCCTGGAATACGGTCGCACCTACCATACGCTGATGGATACCTACGAACGGCTGTCCTTGGAAGACCTGCGCATCAATGCCGCCTTGGTAGCCTGGTTCGCCCTGAATGCCGCCAATGACAACGCCCGCATTCCCACCAAACCGGGCGTCCTGGAAAATGTCAGGAACGTGCCGCTGATAAGGGGTCACCAGCAAAACCCTGTGTTCAATCTAAGTACTCTAAATCCCCTAAAGGAGGGGTGTCTGTTTGCCACATTAGTGGC
>JAISJX010000375.1 GCA_031261145.1 Tannerella sp. | reverse complement strand
ATTAGACACGTTCATTCCAGTATTTCCCAATTTTCGATATTCCATAATATATATTATTAATTGATTTCTAATTTCTAATTCCTAATTTCTAATTCTTTAATTTCTCCTTTGATGTATTTACATTCGACTATTTTATTGTACGGCGCGTACAACTTAATATGCACATCCCACTCTTTGGGACATGCCGGAAAGAGAAACAGATTCTCTCCATCGGTTTGCAACATCATTTCCTGTAAGGCAATCATGGCGCTGCCGCCCCAATTGTGGTCGGGAGTCCAGTCGTAGCCCGGACCCCAGAAAGCCGGAAATTTCCGACCTGAATCCTGTAATTTTTTGACGACCAATTCTTTGGCTTCTTCCGTCAATCCTAAACGCGCCGCCCAGATAGCATCCTGTTTCCAACTTTCATATCCACGAAATTTAATCACATCCGGGTCGTAGCAGTAGGTATTAACGGCAGTATCTAATCCTGCCTTTCCAAAACCATAGATTCCCCACGGAAATACAGGATAGAGTTGCGGACTTTCTTCGTTATTGATTCGTTCCCAATGCAGGGCGGGAGAAATGACTGTGTGCCCGTCGATTTCGCGGAAGTTGATTTCGGGGATACGCTTCAGAAATTGTTCGTAATACGTTCTTTTCGTAGAATCCAAGTAATGTCCGGGCAATTCCAACAAGCGGGAAGCGACTGTTTGCAATGCGGCGATGGTAGAGGTGGAATTGTAAGCCATTTTATAGGTTTCGCAACCGGAGCCGGGATAGAGTACTAACTTGCCGTTTCCGTCCAAGGTTTTGTTACCTCGCTGTTTTGCCAGATATTGATAATGTTCGTCGAAGAAACGCAGACTGCTTTCAATCAAGGGCAGATATTCGGAAATATCCGCTCCGGTGTAGCGTTCTTTTTCCAATATCATGAAACAAAATTCCAAAACGGTATCCCATTGGTATTCGAGCCAAGCATTGTATTCCAATCCTTTATCAAATCCATCCGGTCTTTTCGCGCCATATTCGGCAAGGTTGGGTAATCCGAAATTTTCAATTTGTTCGGTGAAGCAAGCTCCTTCGTGTCCCCAATAAACTTTACTGCGGATTTCAGCCGTTTGTAAAATTCGTTTGTAGAACTCGAATTGCGAAGTCATCCAGTCAAAATCTCCGTTTTTCAGCATCGGGAAATACACCAAACGCTGGTTTTGCGCCGTATGAGTTCCGCCGCCCCATTTTCGGAAGTCGGGGGTGAAAGAATAAATCGTATCCACATAAGCCGGGTCGGAAGTAAATAATCCGCCGTTGAATTTGGTCGGATAATCGCCATAGGCATTACAAGCCAGCATATATCTGAATAATTGATAATTGCGACTTATTTCAAATCCTATATCCGTTCCGTCATTCGATTGGATACGGATAAAACTCCGGTTTTGAAATTCTTTCCACCAAGCCAAGTTTTTCTTTTTGTCGCTACTGAGGTTTTGATTTGCTGTATGCAGCCATTCAGCGAGGTTTTTTGTTTGGGCGGTATGCAGTCGAATGGTTAACTTCCATTTTTTCAGAGGTTTTTCGCTTTCGAGTTGCCATGCCTTATAATCCGTATGATTGTATGTCCCCATGCTTGTTCCCGCCGGTTTGAATTGTCGGACTTCGAGGATTCCGCCGAAAGTCAGATTTTCCAAAGGATTGAATAATTGAGTTTTTACGCTGTCAAGGCTTTGTTGTTTTACGGTAACGTCGAAAATCGTTTCGCCCTCGTTGCGGTGATAGAAAAGAATTTGGTTGGCATCAAAAGCCACCACATCTTTTTTGGTAACCAAACCTTGCGGCGCTATCCATTTATAGGAATTTTGGTTGCTTTCGTTTTTTCGCAAAAGCCGGTCTTCATATCGCCAGTTTTCGTAGAAAATATTAGCCGCCAATGGTTGATTGTTGGAAACTTCAACATGAATAACCGGGTTAAAAACATCCACCCAAATGCGAATATCGGAAGATATACCCTTGTCTTTTCCGTTGATAAGCACACAGCCCTCGTTCAGATTCAATTCCTGCCGGAAAGTTTTTCCCTCAAAAGGATTGGGTGATAATTTGATTCGGATTCGCCCTTGTTTGAGTAAGGTATTGTTTTCATCGAAACTCCCGCTTCGTGTCAGGTAAAATAAGACGTCGCCGTTTTCCACCCAAACGTTTAGTCCGATGTCCCCTCCTCCGCAAGGCATACTCTCGCCGGAATTTAAACTCGGTGTATCCCATACGACCACCCCCAACCCCCTCAAGGGGGCTTTTGGAGTGTGCTCAAAGCAAGTCCCCTTTAGGGGATTTAGGGGTATTGAAGCCATCAGGAATAAGGCGACCACCACCCCCAACCCCCTCAAGGGGGCTTTTGGAGTGTGCTCTAACCAAGTCCCCTTTAGGGGATTTAGGGGCGGATTTAGGGGTGGATTTAGGGGCGCTGTGTTGTATAATTGAGTGTATTTCATTTTAATTTTTTAATTCTTGTTCATCTTTTTAATCTTGAAAAAATCATGGTTCAGACAACTCACGATTCTTATTTCCCCCGTTAATCCGGATTTAACCAATTCCTTTTTAGGGATGCGATAGCGGGCGTTTGTCCATATTTTTTTACTCTCGTCGGCTTCCGCATTGAAATCTTCATCGCCCATTATCCGGTTTGCCCATGTGTTGGATACTTCGATTTCAATGGCGTTAACGCCCGGTTTCAACGCTTTGGAAATATCCAGACGATAGGGTTTTGTCCATATTGTGCCGCAATCTATTCCGTTGATTTTCACACTTGCCAAGTTGTAAACACTATCCAGTTCGATGAATTGATTTTCGTTTGTTTCCTTCCAATTGAAAGTGGTGGAATAAACAGCCGTACCGGAATAGTAGCGGATGCGCGGGTCGGGATGTTCGTTCCATTCGGTGAGTGTTTCAAAAACGACCGATTCTTCGGGACCTCTTGACGAAACGTCGAAGCGAACAGTCCATGGGGATACCTCCACTCCCCTAAAGGGGGATAAAGCATTTATAGACAATATTTTTTCAAATGTATCCCAGTTTTCGCCTGCTTCGGAAGAGGACTGATTTGTTGATTTTTGCAAAACAATAAAAACCGATTCACCGGCATCCAAACGGATAGGCAGAAGCGTTCGTCCGTTTTTCATTTCCCATCTTGAATAAGGGCGGATGTTTCCGGTAACCGGATTCCAACATTCGGGAATTTTTCCGGTTACTCGCAAAGAGACGGAAAGTTCCCTGATTTGTTCCGTTTGATTGGACACGAAATAAATGTCAATATTCTCGTCCTGCCGATGGGTATAAGCAATAGTTTCGGCATAGTTCCCTGTCTTTTCCGTTACAATAAAATCGCGTTCAATGCCTTCTCGGTCAAACGTTTCATCTGTATAAGGAAGTTGTATTAATTTTGCTCCTTGTTTTGCCAAACCCTCCAATTGCCGTTTTGTTTCTTCCGGCATGGATTCGGGATTGGGCTGCATCGGATGTTTTCCGGGAACAATCAATGCTTTGTATTTCATTCCTGATAGTAGAACAATTTGTCCGTCAATGATTTTCGCCTGCGATAAGGCATCGGGATTGAAACTGTCGCAGGCATATCCCCGCAGAGCGTTCGTCCAATCTTCTGTCTGCATGATATTGGCGGAATAAGTAACGCCCGCAGGCATCTGTTTTACCGGCATACCGGTATTTTCCAAACGCTGTTTTTCCCACACGGTTTTTTCTTTGCCGAAGATGCCCGGAATAAATGGAACCAAGCGGTCGGGAAGGATGGCGCGGCGCGGAAATTCATCGCCTGTGAATACTGCCAAATCCACTACCGGATGTCCGAATTGAAGGAGCGCCTGACAGCGTTGGGCGTAATCAACCCATGCCTTCGCCGATTTCCACCATGTTTGGTCGCGTTGAAAATAGAGACCGATACCATCAAGCGTCATACCCGGTTGCTTGTCCAACCAAGGATTAAGCACATATACATGATGGACCAAACGATTGATACCCAAAGCATAATGCCGGTCTTGCAAAGTTTTCAGCATTTCGGGATATTCGGTAAACGTAGAGCGCAATTGCGTAAACGCTTCGGCTTGCACGATGTTTTTTCCGTAAATATGCGCTCCCGATACGGCATCCAAGACGTCGTTCGGTTTGTCGTGCGTGGGACTTTGCAACCAAAATTCGCCCATCGGAATGTCGGTATATTTATGGTGCGCCATCCCGTCGCTCACCATAGTTGGAGCAACGCTCTCGGCGCTGAACTCGCAACCTTTGGCATGCGCTTCCTCTTGTAATACTTTATAAAACACATCTACAAGCAATTCGGCAATGGTTTTGCGCACATCGTACAACACTTTTTCGGAAGTCCGGACGTTTTCGACAGGAATGCCCGCCATCACCGGCAGATAATCATAAATATCGTAGCCCCGTCTCTGTTTAAATTCTTCACGAAAAACGGGCGACCAGTTCTGACTCCCGCATTCCCAACTATCAACATGAAAGATTTTCAATACGCGGGAAGCGACTTCTTTTCCCGCCGTTTCGTATATTTTCCCAAACCATGAATTGAATTGCAAACGGATGGCTTCGGGATTGAATTTATCACATTCCAATCCTGCGCCCTTGCCTCCGGTGGCATTGGTATGTCCGGTGGAAGTGTGTCCCATGCGAAGGATTGTCCATTCGCCTTCAGGAGCCTTCCATTGCAGGTTGCCGTTTTTATCAAGGAAACGGGTGATGTCTATCAGTTTATTTTTGGGGATACATAATTCATCCGGAAGTTGTTCGGGAGTGGTCTGCGGACTTACCCGCCAAACCGAGCCGTTTTTACCCTCGTATTGATGAATCCGCGCTTCTTCCGATAAACGGATACTTTTTACTTTTAGCGATTGTTTCCATTTGGCGGTTTCCAAATCTTCCGAGCCGGGTTCTGTTCCTTCCGGGTCATACAGGAAGCGGAAATAACGGGCGGTGACAGGCGGAATAGCGTGCGTCATCGGAAAATCGTTGTTTTGCCAGCCGTGTCGGGGTGATTCCAATGGAAAAAGCACCCCTAAATCCCCTGAAGGGGACTTGGCGGTTTGCGGATTGTCGTTGCTTGCTTCGAGTATTAGACGTTGGGATTGAAAATTCGTTCCCGATGGTTGTATTTGGATAGTGCGACAGGTAAAGGGTTTGTTGAAAGCAAATTGCGCAATCACTCCCGATTCCTCTGTTTTTATTTCCTGCTGAAGGATTTCGGGAGGAATGTTATCTCCCGGCAAAGCAGGATAAGCATAAACGGCAATATCTTCGTAATAGTCTTTGTAGTGTTCCGGTTGGGGAAGTTGAAGATTGATTTTCTTTCCTCCTTTGACATACGATTGACTCCAAACTACTTTTTGCATGGATAATTCGGGCGTAATCCAAGGTCCTCCCGCCAAGGCGAAACCGTCGCAAACATGAAATCCCAATTTCATACCGAGACGGTCGGCTTCGTGGAAAGTGAAATCAATCATTTCCCACCACAGCGGACTGAGTTGTTCCACAATGGGCGTTACGAACGGTTTTTCAGGAACGCCTTTTATAGGCATCAGATAAGCCCCGCCGATTCCCGATGCTTTCATGGCTTCCAAGTCGGCAGTGATTCCATCTTTAGAAACGGCTCCCTGCATCCAATACCAGAAAACCCACGGACGGCTCTCTTCGGGAGGCGACTCCCAAAGGGTATCCAGCGTTTGTGCTTGCAGTTTTAGCAAGCAGAAACAACACATTAAACAAATCAATAATCGTTTTTTCGTCATATCTTTAACTTTTGTCACCCCCTAAATCCCCTAAAGGGACTTTGGCAGCGCACAACTGATGAAACTTTTGCTACCCCTGAATCCCCTAAAGGGGACTTTACCCCCCTTTAGGGGGTTGGGGGGTCAAACTGTAAATAAACACTTCCTTTTTGCACTCCGCTTAACCATGGAGCTTGCGATGAGGGACCAATCAAATCGGTGGCATTCACCTTGTTTCGTACTGCCGGAATGACTTTCAATACGGCAATCCCGCTTTCCGGAAGGGTATATAACAAAGCATCCCTGCCGTCGCGCGGCGTGAAAATTCCAAGATAACTGTTTTTGTCTGCATTTCGCAACTGAATAACACCTTCTGTGGTTTGAATATCCACCCATCGCCAATTGCTGAAATAACCTTTAAATTCGGGATAAGTAAATGTTTCGCCGGGAACCGGGTCGTTATAATCGTTTTCCCAAATGCCGAATTGAACGCCCTGCGTGCGGTTCTGCCATACGCGATAAGCTCCGCTGCCTAACCACCGTTTGGCTTTCACCTGATTTTCGGGATAGTCGAATTTGATACCCGCCAATTCCACCAAACCATCGTATTGATAAGCATAATCCAAGCGAATGATTCCATCGGACGAAATCACCCAACGAGATTGCCGCAAGTTGCCAAAATAATCAGCTGTTACTACGATGCTGTCCGGCGTTGTTTCAAAATGGAATGCCGACAAGGCGCTTGTTCCGGAAATATCCGTATAGATACGTTCTTTGCTTCGGGCTTCTTTGTCGTCGTGATTGTAATACCTGTCCATCGAACGGT
>JAISJX010000218.1 GCA_031261145.1 Tannerella sp. | reverse complement strand
GTCGCCTTGCTCTAATGCCGTCTCAAACTTTTTGACTGCATCGGGAGAGGCTTGTTTGAGATAGGTATCTATCAGCCATGAACCCGTTGTCCAGATATACTTGTCCGTACTTCCCTCCGCCTTTAATTCATCGTTAAGAGCAAGGGCTTTGGGGATAAACTCGTCAATATACCGTTGTTCCACTTTCGAGGCAAAATCAGTATAGCCGATGTCAAGGTGCGTTTTGAAAATGACGTGCACTTTTTCTACTTCCGCATTCGGTTGTGTTTGTCCAAAAGCGGAACAACACAACGCAAAACAACTTATTACTATCCATTTTACTGTCGTTCTCATTTGAATCGTTTTTATTTAAACTTTTAATATTTATTAGATCAAACAAGCGCTACCGGATTTTCTCCGGGAACGGGAACTACGCCTTCGTGATAATCCGGCAAGGCGCCCAATGCGTATTCCGTCGGACCATAACGCAAACCGGAAGTCATGATTTCGTCCCATGTAATCACTTTACCGGTATAGGCTGCGACACGTCCCATAATGGTGATAAGCGTTGAATATGCCAAATCTTCGGCTTGATTGATTTGCTTGTTTAGGCGTATGGATTCGACAAAGTGTACATGTTCCTGTTCATACGAATTTTTTAGGGGATTTGCTTCATAATCGTATTTCCAAAGCGCATTGCCTTTATAATCTAAAATTTGCACATCATTTTGCCATGTAAACCGAACCAAGCCTTTTGCGCCAAGTATCTGTGTCGAAAAATTACTATCGCAGCCATCCATCTGTCTGCCCGTGGCAAACAGACGTTTGTTGTCACCGTAGTGATAGTCCACGTTCAGGTAGTCGTAAGTATCGCCAACCTGCCGACGTGCACGTCCTCCGGCACCGATGGCTTTCACCGGATGCTGCCCCATGAACCATGTAGCAATATCTATAAAATGGACTGTCTGGTCGGTAAAAAGTCCTCCGCTAAGCCAGTTGATGTTGAACCAATTGCGGATGCAATATTCCATGTCGCTCCACTCGGGACGTCTGTTTCTGAACCACATGGCGCCTTGATGTCCGTGAGCCGTTGCAGAAACCAATTCGCCGATGATTCCGTTTTTTACCTGCACGTATGCCTCCCATGTATCCTTGCGGTGACGGCTACAGGTTCCGGTAACAACCGTCAAACCCCGCGCTTTTGCCGCTTTTGCAGCGGCAAGCAGAGTACGCACGCCAATAGAGTCAACGGCGCCGGGTTTTTCCATAAAAACATGTTTCCCCGCATCTACAGCCGCTTTGAAATGTTCCGGACGAAAGTGTTGCGGCGTACAGAGCAATACAACATCAATCTCGTTTATGCTCAATACCTTCTTGAAGGCATCGAATCCTATAAAACACTTTTCTTCAGATACTTCATTATTCGCTTTTTTCATCAGTCTTTGCCTGCAATATTCCATTCTATCCGGAAATACATCAGCCAAAGCTATAATGGACAAATTAGGACCTGCGGCAAGGAATTGGAGAGCGGCTCCGGTTCCACGGTCTCCGCAACCTATCAACGCCGCTTTCAGCGGTTTGCCGTCCGGAGCTTTTTCTACAAAGGAAAACATGCCTAATTCCTCTGGGGTGTATATTTTTTGTTGTTCGCTACAAGAACTCAGCGCTACCGGTGCTGTAGCCAAAGGAATACCGGCGCCTATTAACACTGAATTTTTCAAAAAATCTCTACGTATCATAATATTTATTTTTATCGGTGCAAAGATAGTTCTTTTTTCTATTCAATCCAAATTTTATTATCTTTTTTTTTGATTCCCGCGTTTATTCCAAATCTGTAATCTCGTCAGCGTACAGCGTTATTTCTACAAGTTTGCAAACAACGCCTGTACCAACCCCATTTACTACTCTGGTTACCCGCACAATCAGATAACGAATTGTAGTTTCATTGTCAAAGGTAAGAATATTGAAATCAGCGGGAGTGGCTGTATCCAACAATTTGGTCCACCCTTTTGCAACGGCTTCTGCTTCCCATCCCGCATCCATGCTAGGAAGTGTTATTTCGGCTCCGGTAAAGTTTGCAATGCCCCAAAACTGAATTGTTCTTGGATCCCATATATCGTCGGTATCGCACAAATACAGTTCAAGTCGTGTTAAATGGGTTAAAACGCCTAAATCGAATGTTAGATGATTGGGAATGCCATAACCGCTAGTAAAATTTGCTCCTTGTCTGTCAGTAAAAATACCGTTAAATATGTTATCTGCCGATCCGCCAAAGTCGGGTGTTGCATCGTTGGCAAGTTTCAATGCAATGATTTTGGATTTATCCAAAGGATATTCCACCGATGTGGGAAAAGGTTGAACAAGCCATTCGGTTTGAAGCGTATCAATGGCGCCTGCTTCGGGAATGACCCCTGTGCGGGATTTGATTGTGCCACCGACTTTCCACTCGGGCAATTTCGTTGTGGCAACATTGCCGGGTAACAACATGGTTTTCATTCCGGTAACACTTTCGTACTCTATTTCGACGGATTCTGCGTCTTCTGATTCAGACCACGAAAGTACAATTCCAGTGGGGTCGGGCATTGTCATTTGAGTAATAAATTTCGCTGAAGCCGAGTGTTTAAACACTTCACCATAAGCAGTACCGTAACAAACTTCATTCAACGATTTATTCCCTTCTTTATCGTAGGTTTGAACGGAAAATTCGTGCAAACCTTCGCTTAAATTGGGAATATTGACCTTTAGGGTATCATCCTCAGAATAGCCTTGAAGCGAAACACGCATTGAATCGGCTTCCCATCGTATCATACAACTTTCGGCCGTGTAGGCATACTGCAGCGATCCTGTCAGTTGCACACGATTTTCACCTCCGTGTACAACCAAGGATGCTAATTTTCCCGGATATACTTTTCCTGCTCTGTCGAGAAATTCGCTTTGCGTATCGTTCATATCACCGCAAGAGAATGTCAGAAATCCATATAAAAAGGTGATAATAAGGATATTATAAAATTTTATTTTAGACATAACTATACTATTTAACATTAATATTTAAGAAATTTACTGTATCGTTCCCCACAATGATATTTCGCTGAAACAGGTTGATTTCATGCTCGACCATGCTTCCAGCATTTCCAAACGCAAATAACGAATAACCTCTATATCTCTGGGGAAGGGATATTCTTCGCCGGCAGCGGCATACTCTTCATCTTCAGCTGACACTTGCCCCACAGGCAAACCGGACGGTTTAAAGGATTGACACTCCCTGAGCAGTGTCCATCCATCAAGTATATTGGACGCATTACCGGTACCGGGATCATCCAAACGACCATATATTCTGTACCGTTTGGGATTTCCATGCTGATAGGTTGTTGATTCGTGGGGACGTTGCCAAACCCTTATACGGCTTAACTTTACCTCAACACCTAAATCTATCGTAGTCAGGTGTGGAAATTCCACCGGATCATTAGTGCTGGCATAGCTCCATGTATCTACCAAGTCATCCCATAGCATTGTTTCCGCGCCGCCAAAAAAATTCCAGCGGACATCGCCCTGTACTTGCTTGCGAACGAACAATTTCTTGTCTAAATAATCTTCTCGCCACGGAGTGCAGGTGAAAAAGAGGGTATCCGAATAGTTGTTCCACTTATCGACAACATATATTCCGAAATCATTTTCCTTGTCGGGCAGTCCGCGTACCGGATAGGTACCTCCCGACAAGGAGGTATATAATGCGTCGTATTCGAGAAAATTGTTCGTGGCGCTATCTCTTGCAAGAATG
>JAISJX010000084.1 GCA_031261145.1 Tannerella sp. | reverse complement strand
AAAGCGAACTGTACGAGAAGCACAAGGACTGGGTGATTCACCTGCCCAACCGCGACGAATATTATTTCCGCAACCAGTTGGCGCTCGACCTGAGCAACCCCAAAGTGCAGGATTATGTCTTCGGTATCGTTGATAATCTGATGACGAACCACCCCGGCATCGCCTATTTCAAGTGGGATTGCAACAGCCCGATAACGAATATTTATTCGCCCTATCTGAAAGACAAACAGTCGCATATCTACATCGAACATGTGCGCGGGCTGTACAATGTGCTGGAGCGGGTCAACCAAAAATACCCCAACCTGCCGATGATGCTATGCTCCGGTGGCGGCGGGCGTTCCGATTATGAAGCGCTGAAATATTTCACCGAATTTTGGCCGAGCGACAATACCGACCCCGTAGAACGAATCTTTATCCAGTGGGGATTCTCACACTTTTTCCCTTCCAAAACACTCTCCGCACACGTGACCAGTTGGGGCAAACAACCCATTAAATTCCGTACGGACGTCGCCATGATGGGTAAGTTGGGCTTCGATATCCGCATCAACGAGATGAGCGAACAGGAACAGGAATATTGCCGTAACGCGGTGAAGAACTTCAAACGTCTGGAAAATACCCTGCTGGAAGGCGATCAATACCGTTTGTTCTCCCCGTATGAAAGCAATCATGCCGCCGTGATGTTCGTTGGCGAGAGCAAAGAAAAATCCGTGCTTTTCGCATTCGACATTCACCCGCGCTATGCGGAACAAACGCAGCCCCTTCGTTTGCAAGGCTTAAACCCCGATAAAAAGTATGAAGTAAAAGAAATCAACATGCTTCCCGAAACCCGTTCGCGCCTGCGTAGCAACGAGAAAACGTACTCCGGCGATTACCTGATGAAGGTCGGCATTCCCGTATTTTCCTCCGCACAGACTGTCAGCCATGTCATTGAGATAACGGAAGCGAAATAACAGCCGGGACAGGCAACTTAAACCCTCTGTTGAATGGATATGGTTTTTCCACTCGACAGAGGGTTTTATTTTGCTTCGTTTTTGATTTGCGGAGACGTCTCCGCGATTTGCGGACGTGCGTCCGAGAACCGCGGATGCGTGTCCCTAACTTGCTGATGTGTGGGGCTGACCAAAAAGGGTATTTTGCACGTCATTGCGAGGGCAAATTCCGAAGCAATCCATTAATAATCAATACTCTGGATTGCTTCGCCTACGGCTCGCAATGACGAAACCAGACTTTTTGGTCAGCCCCATGTGGCAGGAACCGCCCTATTCTTTATAATAAATCCGTTTCACCCGGGGCGAGACCGACGTCAGAATCTCGTATGGGATAGTATTTAATTTCCGCGCTATTTCGTTTACCGGCAGTTCGTTGCCAAAAACAGTCACGACGTCGCCTTCCTGCGCATCTACATCTGTTACATCAATCATACAGATGTCCATACAGATATTTCCGATAACCGGGCAGCGCTTCCCACGTACCACCACTTCGCCTACGCCGTTGCTAAGCAGGCGGTTCAGGCCATCGGCATAGCCAATCGGAATCACGGCAATCCGCGAGTCGCGTTCCACAAAACTCTTGCGTCCGTATCCGACGGAATCTCCGGCAGGTACGTCCTGTATCTCTAAAATAGTCGTTTTCAGTGAACTGACCGTTTGCAGGTCTTTCAACTCGTCGATAGCGCTAACGCCGTACAGCGCAATCCCCGGACGCACCATATCAAACTGATATTCCGTAAACCGCTCAATGCCTGCCGAGTTCAGGATATGTTTAAGTACGGGATGGCCTAATCCCTGTTCCAGCGTTTCAGCCGCTTCCGTAAATTTCCGTATCTGTTCCCGTGTGAAATCATCGTGTTCCGCCGAATCTGCGCCAACTAAGTGGGAAAATACGGAGCGAACCGGCAATCCGCCCTGATTCCGCAATCGCTCACACAGTTCGGGTATATCTTTTTCCTGAAAACCCAGACGGTGCATCCCCGTATCAATCTTTATATGAATGGGAAACGAGGTGATTCCGCACCGTTCCGTTTCTTTCACCAACGCATCCAGCAACCTGAAACTATACACTTCCGGCTCTAACTGATATTCAAACAGTTTATTAAAGCTGCTAAATTCGGGGTTCATCACCATAATCGGAATGGAAATCCCTTCTTTACGAAGCTCTTCCCCTTCGTCGGCAACAGCAACGGCCAAATAGTCGCAACGATGTTCCTGTAGCGTCTTTGCCAATTCGTAAGAGCCTACGCCATAGCCAAAAGCCTTTATCATGCAGACGATTTTGGTATCCGGGCGCAACTTTGCGCGGAAATAATTGTAATTATGAATGATGGCGTCCAGATTCACTTCCAGAATCGTTTCGTGCACTTTCTTTTCCAATAGTTCCGTGATCCGTTCAAAGTGGAAGATACGCGAGCCTTTCAGCAAAACCAGCTCATTCTGAAACGATTTGAGCGAAGGCGAATGGATAAATTCGTCGGTTGTCAGGTAAAATTCGCTTTCCATTTTAAACGCGGCGCCATATTCTTTCAGGTCGCGGCCAATACCGATGATACGGTCCACTTTTTTACGCGCAAACAGTTCTGCCACTTTCTTATAGAGCGATTTCGGAACCATCCCCGATTGCAGGATATCCGAAAGAATGACCGTACTTTTCAGATGCTGCTCTCCCCGCCGGCTTTGCAGGAAATCCAAGGCTATATCTAATGAGTTGATGTCGGAATTGTAGGTGTCATTGATTAACAGGCAGTGATTGACGCCGTCTTTTACTTCGAGGCGCATGGCGACCGGTTCCAACGCCGCAAAAAGCGGTATATTCCGCAGGTTGCTCGGCTTCAGGTAAAGCATCAGCGAGATGCAATGAATCACATTTTCGATAGAAGCGTCGTCAGTAAAAGGAATTTCGTACGTATGCGTAATACCCATCATCGTACATCGAAGCTCCGTAGAAACATCTTTCTTCTGAACGGATTCGACAAATACCGGAGCCTCCGAATTGATGCGGCTCCATCCCAAACCTTTGTGCGACAGGCAGGCCACTTCCAGCAGATGGGAGATAAATTCATTATCGGCATTGTATATAATCACCTCACTTTCACTGAACAGTGATACTTTCTCCAATCCTTTTTGCAGGGATGAGATGAAATTTTCCTGATGCGCTTCGCCAATATTGGTGATAATACCGATGGTTGGAGCAATGATACGCCGCAGTTTCGCCATCTCGTCCGGTTGGGAAATCCCTGCTTCAAAAATACCTAACGTATGTTTTTCGTTCATCTGCCAGACGGAAAGCGGCACGCCCAATTGGGAATTATAGCTGCGTGGCGAGCGCACAATGTTAAAATCCGAATGAAGCAACTGGTAAAGCAGCTCTTTTACAATTGTTTTGCCGTTACTTCCCGTGATGCCGATGACTGGAATCTGGAATTTTTTCCGGTGATACGCAACCCATTTCTGCAACGACGCCAACACATCGCCGACAACCAGAAAATTGGCGTCTCCCATCGCTTCAAATTCCGGTAAGAAGTTAGTCACCACAAAATTACGCACACGTAACCGGTATAGTTCGGGAATGTATTTATGCCCGTCGTTCCGTGTCGTTTTAATCGCAAAGAAAATAGTGGATTCGGGATACGAAAGAGTTCGGCTATCTGTCAGCAGATGGTCGATAAAACACTCATTCAGCGTATGATACTTTGCTTTTATTAAAGTTGCAATCTCCTCAATAGAATACTTCATAAATAGAAAATAAGAGTAAAATAAACCATCTTCATTCGGAACCGACAGGCTGATTTCTCATCGTCTTGTATTCAATTCCGAACGAAACGTTTTAGCATATCCATTTCTTTTTCAAAGCAAAGATAAGGCATTTTCGTATGAAGTCGTTCCATTTTTAACAAAGTTTGCATTACAAAATGTTTATAAGAGTCACTTTTAGGGTTTAATGGCTTATGATTCAGCGCTTTTTGTATTTCTTCGATTTCCTTTACGAATGTTCGCGTCTGTGCGTCCATATACGTTTCTACGAAGCGCTCCCAGATATACCGGACAGCGGCACTGGACGGATGAAACATGTCATCCGCGTAAAACCGGTAATCCCGCAATTCGTCCATCATCACCTCATAAGCGGGGAAATAGGCTACCTGTTCGGGGAACCGCCGCTGAATTTGTTCAATAGCCAGCAGTAAAGTGGATTTACTCAACTGATTTTCATGTGCGCCGTCTTTCCAATGCCGGATCGGGCTGACGGTAAAGATACACCGAAGCGATTCATTTTTATTGAATAAGGTAGAAAGCAATTCGACCCATTCATCCGTAATTTGCGAAACCGGCAGCCGTTCGCGGTCAAATCGCTTATCCGGTAATTTATGGCAATTCGCAACGACCTGTCCCGATTCTTTTAGACGGTAAACGTATGCCGTTCCGAATGTTATACATAATCTATTGACATGTTGAAGATTGCCGGACGAATACCGAAGCTGTTCGTTGATTTTGCGCAGGCAATCGGTCTCCGATACCGAAGAAAAACTGCTGTGATGGCTAAAACTGTGATACAAACCTTCGTGAGAAAATAAATCCTGTACCGTTCGTTCTTTTGGATTCAGCAATTGACGGATGGCCATAGCAATGGACGATGGATTATACAGAACGCCAAACGGATTTACATCCGTACGAAATTTGCTGCCGGTCAGTAAATGTCCCATTGATTCCGCAAAACACGAACCCAACAGCAGGAGCGAATCTCCGCAAGATATGCGGACTTTAGACGGCGGAAGCTCAATATGTGTAAGAAAATTCATCTTCTTCGTAAAAAAATTAGTAATGACTGTAAACCTTATTTTAAAGATGCAAAGAAAGAATTTTATTCGTCAGGATGAATTTTTTCTGAAAAGATTAACACAAAGCAAAAACATGTTGTAAAACATGTTTTTGCTCAAATATCTGATTTATAAAAGAATATATAACGCATTCGCCACAGGTCTAATTTGGGGCAATGCTGTTTTTTGTTAAATTTTTTGGTTGATACAATCAGAATAGCGATATTTGAAAGTTCGTTATCAATGAGATTATGAATTTTTCGTGTTTTTTGATAAATGTAGAAAAGAAATTGTAATATGAGAATAAAAGCTTTATTCATCCTCTGTTCCTTTTTGACGGCTATAAGCGTGGAAGGAAGAGAACCTGAGAAAAAGATAAAAGTACAACAGCCAACAGCGTTACAAACTCAGTTGTTGGATCAGCGAGTGTCGGAATTGATGGCTGATCATGTTGGTATAAAAAAAGGTATTGTGCCGGAAGGATTAGCATCCATTGAGTGGTATATACAAGAAGAATTGGAGGATTTGGAAGATTTGGAAGCCTTGAATTATCCGGCCGACGAACTTTA
>JAISJX010000464.1 GCA_031261145.1 Tannerella sp. | reverse complement strand
GGAATAGGTTATGAATTAAATATTTCCCTGACAACCTATAGCGCTTATTCGAATCTCCCGAACGGGAAAATTTACGTGTACGAAGTGATTCGTGAAGATGCGCACCTGTTATTCGGTTTTGCAACCGTCGAAGAACGGGAACTGTTTCTGTTATTAATCTCCGTATCAGGTGTAGGCCCGAATACGGCGCGAATGATTTTGTCGTCCGCGCGTCCGGTTGAACTGATTCAGATTATTGCATCGGGCGATGAAACCGGTCTGACGATGGTGAAAGGGATTGGCTCGAAAACGGCGCAACGCATCATTGTGGATTTAAAAAACAAGGTCAAACCGATTGAAGGCATGATGAATGCAGCGTCCGGTTCCAGACATGTCGAAGCTGCTGACGAAGCTGTTTCCGCTCTGATTATGCTCGGATTTCAGAAGACGGCTTCCCAAAAAACAGTGGATGCCATTCTGAAAAACTCCGCCGGTTTAGCCGTCGAACAGATAATTAAAACAGCGCTTAAAATGCTTTAATGAAAAAGGGTCTCAAACAGGTTTTATTACCGGCATTTATTTTATTCGGTGTCAGTCTTTTTTCACTGAACGGAATAACTACGCCCCTGTCCCACCCCGGACGCGCCGAAAAACCCTTGATGCCCGGCGATACCGTGCCGAAAACACGTTATCCGATTTCCCGAACCGTTCCTGAAAAATATGAAGACCTGACCAAACATTCTCCAGCCGACCTGCACGACCCGGAAAACATAAAGACGGTGGTCGAATACGATCTGCATACCGGCATGTATGTCGTCCGCACCAAAATAGGCGATATGGAAATATCGACGCCCATCCTCCTTACGCCCGAAGAATATCAGGATTACAGCATGGAAGAATCGATTCGCGCCTATTACCGCCAGAAAAACGAGGAGAATTTCCGAAATGAGAAAGACGGAAAATTCAATTTTGCGGATATGCAGTTTAACCTCGGCCCGGCGGATCAGCTTTTCGGCCCGGGCGGCGTCCGCATCAAATCGCAGGGATCGGCAGAGATTCTGCTGGGTCTGAAAACGTCCAAAACAAAAAACCCTTCGTTACCGGCGCGCTCACGCAATCACACGTACTTTAATTTCGACACCAATGTCCAGTTTAACGCACAGGCAATGGTCGGCACCAAAGTGAATTTCAACATGAATTACAATACCGGATCGACGTTCGATTTTGATGCGTCCAAACTCAATCTGGCGTATGCCGGCGAAGAAGATGAAATTATCAAAAAGTTGGAAGGCGGCAACGTAAGCCTGAATACCGGCAACTCACTGATTCGTGGAGGCGCCGCTTTATTCGGTCTCCATACGGAACTCCAATTCGGTAAACTGCGGATAAACACCATTCTGGCACAACAGGAATCACAATCCCAGACCGTTGCAACCAAAGGGGGCGCACAGACGAAAGACTTTGAAATCGCCATCGATCAATACGACGAAAACCGCCACTTCTTCTTAGGCTATTATTTTCGAGACCATTACGACCAGGCCATGTCGAAATTGCCTTTCGTTTCATCCCCCATCACCATCAACCGCGTGGAAGTGTGGATCACCAACAAACGAAGCAATTTCAATCAGTCGCGTAACATTATCGCTTTCTCCGACTTAGGGGAAAATGACGACGAACATATCTACAATCAGCACTTCCGCCCTTCCGGAACGCTCAAAATCCCGTCGAACGACGCCAATACGCTTTACCGCGAGATTGTGACAAACTATCCCGACGCACGCGATATAAGCCGTGTCACCCAGACGTTTGACGGATTTATTGAAGGCGGCGTGGATTACGAAAAAGTGGAAAGCGCCCGCCGACTGGAATATAACGAATTTTCGTACAACGCCCAATTGGGATATATCTCGCTGCAAGCGCAACTCCAACCGGATGAAGTACTGGCTGTTGCCTACGAATATACGTACAACGGACAGGCTTATCAGGTCGGCGAATTTTCTACCGACAATATGGACAATACGAGCAATTGCCTGTATCTTAAACTCCTAAAAGGGACGACCCTGTCGCCCTCCATGCCGTTCTGGGACTTGATGATGAAGAATATCTATTCGCTGAACGCTTATTCCGTACAAAAAGACCGGTTCCGGTTGGATGTTATGTATCAGAGCGATACGACCGGTGTCTATCTGAATTATATCCCGGAAGGAAAAATTGCCAACCAGATTCTGTTGCGCGTCATGAACCTCGACCGCCTGGACAACAACAACGAAGCGCACCCGAACGGCTTTTTCGATTTTCTGGAAAGCTATACGATCCAGTCGTCCAACGGAAGGATTATTTTCCCGGTTGTGGAACCCTTTGGCTCTCACCTGCGCAAAGCCATTGATAACGATGCCATTGCCGACAAATATGTATTCGAGGAATTATACGATTCGACCAAAACCATCGCTCAGCAGATTGCCGAAAAAAATAAATTTATCCTCCGCGGCGAATACCGGGCTTCGTCGTCGTCCGAAATCGACCTCGGAGCGACCAACGTAGCGCGTGGTTCGGTCGTAGTGACGGCCGGTAATATCACATTAACGGAAAACGTGGACTATACCGTTGATTATGTTTCCGGTACGGTCACCATCCTCAACGAAAACGTGATCTCAAGCAATAATCCCATCCGGGTTTCGCTGGAAAACCGCTCGGCATTCAACATGCAACGCAAAACAATGATGGGACTTGACCTGAACTACGAATTTTCGAAAGATTTCAATTTCGGGGCGACCATTATGCACCTCTCCGAAATGCCGTTGACCACCAAAACGAGCATGGGCGACGAGTCCATCAAAAACACCCTGTGGGGCGCAAATGTTGCATACAAGACTCAAAGCCAATGGCTAACCAATCTTTTTGATAATATCCCGCTTTTGAACCTGACGCAACCCAGTTCAATCAATTTCAATGCTGAATTTGCCCATCTGATTGCGGGACATTATGAAAGCAAATATTCCGGAGGACACTCGTATTTGGATGATTTTGAATCGACCCAAAGCGATTTCGACTTGCTGAATCCCTATCCCTGGGCGCTGGCCAGCACACCTTATGATAATTCCCCCGGCGCGCTTTTCCCCGAAGCCTCCTTGGTAAACAATATTGATTACGGAAAAAACCGCGCCTTGTTTGCCTGGTATTATATCGACGG
>JAISJX010000030.1 GCA_031261145.1 Tannerella sp. | reverse complement strand
TGGACAAGTGAAGTTAATAACTATGGTAATTGGTACATAGCATACTACGTAAATGGGGTGAATGTCAATCCGCTGCCAGGTTGGAATATCATTATTGACCTTGGCGATTATTACGAACTAAGCCGCATTATTACCCATCAGCGTTGGTGTAACCTCGAGAGACCGTCCGATATGAAATATGATATGATAGGTTACTTCTATGGATTAACTAATGTAAACGTTAATGTGGGGATATACAACATTTATTGGTGGGATGGCGACGACCTTGCTCAAACAGGCGAATGGAAACTCATTCAGCAAGTTAAGATTCCGATGCCCGAATCGGACATGGCTACTTTAGATGTAATCCGGCAAGCGGTGGCAGGCAACGAAGCCTTGATGTACCCCAACGATCCGGATTATACACCGGCTACCCGATATTTCAGGTATCAGGCCGTCAGAGGGTTTACCAATAATTATACCGGCCATGGCGATTCCCTGTCTGAACTGACGCTTTATGGCAGAAAGGCAACAAAATAACTAAAAACTAAAAGTTAAAAACTAAAAACTAAAAATAAGATGAAAAGATATATTATTTTAATAATTGTTGTCGCTGCCATGTATTCGTGCACCGGCGATATATACGACAACATCAAGGAGTTGGCTAATTCGGAAACGGTGTATCCCATCGGATACAAGCAGGAAGACATTGTAGCGAGAATGGGTAACAAAAGGGTGGAAATTGATTTGTACAGCAGCCGCTTGAAAGCCTCCGAAATGGCCAAGCTTCTGCCGAAAGCGAAAAAGACGGTGGTGGAATACGGCGCTAATCGACTTGTGTTTGACAGTGTGTGTTCATGGGTGAACATTCCCGATCTTATCGTGCCGAACACATATCGCTTTACCATATCTACCGAAGACGAGTATGGCAATAAATCCATACCGGTGGAAGCCCGCCAGAAACCGTTCACTTCCGCAGATTTAGAGGCATTGTTTTTTACCTCTTCATATTCCGCTTCTACGTCAATGGCTATCGTTGTTATAGGATCAGCGCCCGATTTATACCAAATCACTGATATTCGTTATAGCTATACGGACAAAGACAATGTTCTACACAATGAACAAACCGAGAACAGCAGATTTTTTTTAACTAATCTGCCGACCGGACAAACCACCCAAATAAACGTTGATTTCTATATATTGCCGACAAGCGCAATTGATACATTGGTTATTTCCAGTTTGGTGGAAATTACAACGATAACCCAACAAGCGTTTGACGATTACATCAATGTGACGCGACCGTTTAACGGGGTCCCACACATCGTTTCTGCCGCTGCACCCTGCATCATTAATGGAGCCGACTACGACCTCGGCGGAAGAGGCATAGCGTTTTTCAAACAAAACTTAGGCGGAAATGACTTCCCTAACTATAGACCGAATGGTGGCGATGTCAACATGGCGTATGGACTTTCTCAGTGTGAAGGATTTCTGGGTTTTGGATGGGTCACTGCGGGAGATTGGTACTATTGGACGGTAGAAGTGCAAGACCCCGGAGAATATCAAATCTCGTATTTCCAAGGAGGGACTAGCAACACTTCCACAGCCTTTCTAACCATTGACGAGTTTGATTTTTTCGGTACTATAAAAGTTCCCAACACTACGAGTTATATCGGTCCCGTATGGTCTGATACGCCATCTGTAAAACTCAGCGCCGGAAAGCACAAACTCAAATGGATATATGGAACGGCCGGTTATAATTTTTACGGATTACGGATAACGAAAGTTGATTAATTAATTTATATATTATGTCAATAAAAAAAGTAAAAAAAGTAGGATGTTTCGCTTTAATAAGTCTTATAGTGCTGCTGTTAAGCGCGTGTCAGCCGAAGGTTGCACCTCCGGAAGCAAGATTGCCGGTGCCCAGTGAAAGACAACTGGCCTGGCACGAAGTAGATTTTTATGCGCTTGTTCACTTTTCCACCAACACCTACGTTGATAATGTTGAAATTGGCTATGGCGATGAGCCTGCCTCCCTTTTCAATCCCGAAAAATTTGACGCTAAGCAAATGGTGGGCGTGATGAAAGAAGTCGGCATGAAGGGCGTGATAGTGGTGGCAAAACACATTTCGGGTTTTTGCCTTTGGCCCACCGCTACCAAGGACTATTCGGTGAAAAGCGCCCCCTGGCGGAACGGACAGGGTGATATGGTACGCGAGTTTGCCGATGCAGCACGCGAAGCCGGATTAAAGTTCGGCGTATATTGCGCGGCGTGGGACAGAAATGATGCCGATTTCGGAAAGCCGGAATATTTGGAACGCTACAGAATGCAATTGCGCGAATTGCTCACGCTTTATGGCGATATTTTCGAGGTATGGTGTGACGCTTACCATATTCCCGATGGATATTATGGCGGAGCACGCGAAACACGGGACATTGACTTCCCCGCCTACATCAACTGGGACGAGGTTTTCCAATTGGTGCGCGAACTGCAGCCTCATGCGGCTATCTTTAGCGATGTTGGCTATGATGTGCGCTGGGTAGGCAATGAATCGGGATTTGCCGGCGAGCCATGCTGGGCTACTTACACTCCGCATGCCCCGGATGGCGGCAAACCCAACCCAGGTCATACCAAATACAGGGAAAGCGTCAACGGGCACCGCGACGGCAAATACTGGATGCCTGCCGAATGTGACGTCCCCATTCGCCCGGGATGGTTTTATCATCAGTCTGAAGATAAGTACGTCAAGTCGCCTGAAAAACTTTTTGACCTGTATTTCAATTCAGTAGGACGAGGCACCTCTTTTGATATAGGATTGGCGCCTGACAAAAACGGACAACTTTTCACCAGCGATGTGGAATCGCTGCGAGGCTTGGGCAAGTTAATCAATGGCACTTTTTCCGTAAATCTTGCCCGGCAGGCAAAAATCAGCGCCAATCAGACGAGAGGGAAAAGCAAGAAATTTTCACCTTCCCGCTTGACAGATAACGATAAAACGACGTATTGGGCTACGGATGACGCGGTTACAGAGGGGGAAATAACGCTCGACCTGCTACAATCAACCCGTTTCAATATCGTGTCGCTGAGGGAATATTTGCCGTTGGGACAGCGCATTGACAGCATTTTGGTAGAAGTTTTCGATGGAAAAGACTGGAGTTTGTTTGCAAAAGCATCGTCAGTCGGTGCGCAACGCTTGTTGCGGCGCACACCGTTAGAGGCCTCGAAAGTGCGCATCCACACCTGGGGACCTGTCTGCCCTGCCTTGTCGGAAGTGGGATTATATCTGGAACCCGAACGGTTGAATCTACCGGTTGTTTCACACAACAGGCACGGAAAGGTTTCCGTCTCAAATTTGAACGCCTCCATGTCTGTATATTACACCTTGGACGGCTCCGACCCGACAGTTGCTTCCGAAAAATATCTGCAACCTTTTGTCTTGCCTGACGGAGGGATGTTCAAATTGAGAGCCTTTGCCGGTGATAAAGCGGGTGAAATCATTGTGCGCGAGTTTGGTATTGCCAAAAGCAACTGGAAGACAGAGCAACCTGTGGGAAATCGGGCATTCGATGAAAACCCTTCAACGGTTTGGACGACAGCAGGGCAAGGAAAACAGGAACTGTGCATTGACCTTTCCAATTCGACGGATATTTCCGCATTGATATACACCCCTCCTGCCGATAATGCAAGCGGTTTGGTGAGTAAATACGAGGTGTTTGTCGCTTCCCGCGCCGGTCAATGGGGAAAAGCGATAGCCGAAGGCGAATTTGGCAATATCCGAAACAATCCTTTGCCACAGATCGTTCGGTTTGAGAAGTCTGTCAATGCACGATACATTCGTTTTGTTGCCAAATCTACCGTAGATGATGCACCCATGGCTGTCGCCGAAATAGATGTGTTGAAAACCGCTAATTCAAAATAATCTAAAATTCTAAAATTGTCGTATGAAAAATATCTTTTTTATCGCAGTAGTATTTTTATTTCCGAGTTTCTTTGCTATCGGGCAGGAAGCGCCGAATTACAATTTAACGTGGGACACGCCCGGCGTCAATTCGAGCGAAAGTATGCCCTGCGGAGGCGGCGACATCGGCTTGAACGTGTGGGTGGAAAACGGCGACATACTGTTTTACATTGCACGAAGTGATGCTTTCGATGAAAATAATTCCCTGCTCAAACTGGGGCGCGTGCGTATTCAACTCTCACCCAATCCCTTTGAAGATGGTGTTTTTCGTCAGGAATTGAATCTGAATGAGGGCTGCGTGCTGATTCACGGAAAGAACAGTCAAAATATTGCTACCGACATTCGCATTTGGGTGGACGTGTTCAATCCCGTGATTCATGTAGAAGTATCCAACAGTCAAAAGTTGGCGGCAAATATTTTCTATGAGAACTGGCGATATCAAGACCGCCCAATCGTCAACGGGAATTACGACCGCCTTGGGGAATTTTGGCAAACTTCTTTCCGGTATGGCTTACCCGGCGTACCCGACGGATATGTGAAAACCAAAAAAGACGCAGTGGATTACGACGGCAATAAAGTTCTGTTTTATCATCACAATGAAAAAGAAACCATATTCGACCTCACAGTGAAGCAACAAGGTTTGGAAAGCGTAAAAGAACAGCTTCTTAATCCCTTGAGCAATCTGATTTTTGGCGGCATCCTCGAAGCCGGCGGTTTCAAACCCGCAGGCACAAGTATGGGTAAATATTGTCACACAGACTGTAAAGCATGGAAACTTGAAAGCGAAAAGCCGCTGAAACAATGGAAACTGACCATCAAACTGCATACGGAACAAACAGAAAGCGTTGCGACATGGAAGGAGGCTTTGAACAAACCGGTGGTCAGCGACAAAAAGAAAAATCTTGCCTGGTGGAAAGAGATTAACAACCGAAGTTTTATACGTATCGAATCCAAAGACGGAACGGATAAGGGCTATGAATTGAGTCGCAACTATCATCTGGTGCGCTATATGTATGCCTGCAACGCTTACGGCAAGTGGCCCACCAAGTACAACGGCGGACTGTTTACCTTCGACCCGTATTATGTGGATGAAAGATTTCCTTATACTCCCGATTTTCGGAAATGGTCGGGCGGGACATTTACGGCGCAGAACCAGCGATTGAGTTATTTCCCGATGCTGAAAAGCGGTGATTTTGAATGGATGACGCCAGCTTTTGAGTTTTACAAACGTCTTCTTCCGACGGCGAAAATTCGCACAAAAACTTATTGGGGACATGACGGAGCCTTTTTCCCCGAACAAATAGACAACTCCGGGCTGTCGTCCTTCGCCGATTATGTAATTGACGGTCCAAGACCTGAGCAATTTGATAAAGGCGTGGATTACAATCTTTGGCTCGAATATTTGTGGGATACTTCCTTTGAATTTTATCTGATGATATTGGAAAAAGAACGCTATACCGGAGCGGATATTTCCGAATATATACCGTTAATCGAAA
>JAISJX010000247.1 GCA_031261145.1 Tannerella sp. | reverse complement strand
TATTGGTTTCCACCGTAAAAGGCTTTAATCTCCACATCTATATAGGGTTGTTCCTGCAACATTTTTTCCCCGGCCAACACCCGCGCTAATCCGTTCAGATATTTCGGCGAAAGAAAGTTCATCGACTGAGGATCAGTCTCTTTTTCCAATTCTTTCTTTACATAATCCGTGACGTCTTCGATTTTCTCAATGAAAGTCACCGTCAAACCCGGACAAGGCAGTTCCTTGTCGCGCGAAGCCGCCCAGAAGCCATCCGTCAGGTAATCATGTTCTAACGTGCTGTGACGTTGAATCTGCCCATACCCGCAATGATGATTGGTCAGCAACAAGCCGTCAGGCGAAATAACTTCACCCGTACATCCGCCGCCAAAAAGGATAACGGCATCTTTTAACGACGATGAATCAGGGTTATAGATGTCATAATCCTGAAGTTTCAACCCCAACGCCTGCATCTCTGCCGAACGCTGATTCAACAACGGAAGAAGCCACATGCCTTCATCCCCTCTCACAACTCCCGCACACAGGAGATAGACCCAAAAAAGAATTGTTTTTTTCATACTTATTGATTGTTTATATTTGATTTCCACTGACTAAAAGGATATTTTGCCAACAAAGCATTGTAGTAGGCAGGATTGCCCGTCACTTCCTCGCCGACCCAGTCCGGCAATTCAAACGTTTCTTCTTCCGACGAAAGTTCTATCTCCGCCATCACTAAACCTTCGTTATCTCCATGAAACACATCGACTTCCCACGTATGGTTGCCGACAGGTATCCAATGGCGAACTTTATCAATGATTCCGGGAAGGCAGAGCTTTATCAGTTCTTCGGCATCCATCAAAGGGATGGATTGTTCAAATTCGTAACGGCTCCAACCCCGTTCGTTCGACGCGCTCTTAATCGTCAGAAAACCTTCCTCTCCGCGGATACGCACACGCACCGTACGCATTGCATCCGAACAGAGGTAACCTTGTACAATCCGGCTCCGGCGAACGACTTCTTTCTCAAAGCCGCTCTTCACCAAAAACTTACGTTCTATCTCTAATGCCATGTTTACCTGATTTTTACCATTGTAGCCCCGAATCCGTATTCCCGGAACGACGCATCCTGATACTCACACGATTTATATCTGGTTTTCAGCTCTTTTTCGATAGCTGCCCGAAGCACGCCTTCGCCTTTTCCATGGATAAAGACTATTTTTTGTCCTTTTTTCCCGGCATATTGTTTCATCGCTTCATGGAACTTATCCAATTGATAATTCAATATATCCGAAACGCTCATTCCATCCGTTCTGTCCAATAACTGATTGATATGCAGGTCGATTTCCACTACGGTTTTTTCAGATTCCTTGGATTTTACGGGTGCAGGTTTTGCGACCCGGCGATCATCATCTTTTTTGCTGAGCATCGCCTCCTGAATCTCCATGGCTGAGACAAGCATTTGCTTTTCAGGAACATCGTAACGTATTACCGGAAAAATCAACGCATCTTCATCAAAGAAATCATTTTCCATGAAACAGTGCACTTTATAAAATTTTACCGTATCCATCCGAAGTTCAACCGAATAAGCGTTCTTCAATGTAAAAGGTTTGTCTTTCTTAAACGCAATCAACTGGACGCAAACACGTTCCAAATGATTCAGCGTCTCTTTGTCAAACTCTTCCATAAAGATTTTCGTATTCGGCTCAATCATCCCCTGGTAACGAACCGTCCAACTGTTATTATTGCGGTTCATGTAGCTGAAATACAAGTAGTAATTGCTTTCGTTAACAAAATAGGCTTCATAAGCGCTTTGCGTCATCGCTTTCGGTTCGAGCGGCAAATAGGCAAGAAAGATATTCAAGCGTTCGCCTTCAGGCGTTTCCTCAATAACGACCTCTTCCGCTTCAGGCACAGGCGCTTGTTTCACGACCGGCGGCGTTTCTTCTTTCGGCGGGCGGCTGTTTTGCAACGCGCCCTCGCCCGCGCCCACCACAACACATTCCGAAATCATGACAGGAAAGTCAAATCCGCTCTCATCTTCCACCAGAACCATATTCTTTCCTTGAAGCGATTTGACAACACCTCCTCCTACACTATTCAAAAACCGTACTTTATCTCCTGCTTTTACCATTTCTACCTTCTTTCTTTATCTATAAATCCTACATTCCGGGACGAAAAATCACCGGGCATTTTCAACGTTTTCAGCATTTTCCGTGTTTTCCGTATTTTCAGGCTCTTTCGGTTTCCTGTCAAAAAACGGATTTTTGGAAGAGGCCGAAACAGGAATGGCAAAGACTGATTTGCAGCCATCTAACCAGTTTAACTCCTGGGCGGCCAGTCCCACCGAAAACATCACCCGGCTATCCAAGCGCAAATCGGCAATGGTTGCACAAGCCGAACCGATGGCAATCCCCACATCCACAGAATTTAAGGCACACGGCGTCATCTCCGGCTTATCCGCGCAGGTGGGGAAACCACAATGAGCGCAATTCAGCCCGTGTTCCTCCGGATGAGTACCTATAATAATCACAAATTCAGCCGAAAGAATGTTTTCCGCATCCCTCAGGAAGAATTTAAGCCCGTTTTGCTCGCCAAGCGCCCGCGTCTTGTCCGACAAAACCTTGATATCATCCCCTTCAATAGCAGCAATCTCGATGATATCCATCCCTTTGCCCTTTGGCGCCGTCCGTGCCGCCGTCATGATTTGCCGTGCGGCATTCATCAGGTGATTGTGACGTGTTTCTCTTTCGTTTAGTACCATTTTATTTTGTATTTATCTGATTATGAAATTACTAATTTGATTGATCGTATCTATTTACGATTTATACGCCGGACATTCCGAACACCGCGCCAATTCGCCCCGGAAACGTTTTTCCACCAACATGCGCAAACGGTCTTTCAACACATCCAAGCGGACATGTTCGACCACATCCGACATAAACGCGACGCTCAGCATCATCCGCGCCTCCTCATACGAAAGACCGCGCGAACGCATATAAAACAACGCCTGTTCGTCCAACTGGCCGATGCTCATGCCGTGCGAACATTTTACGTCATCCGCATTAATTTCAAGCTGCGGCTTGCTGTACATGCGGGCATCACGGCTGGCGCACAGGTTCCGGTTCGTCTGATAGGCCAACGTTTTCTGCGCTCCTTCTTTCACTAAAATATCACCGCTGAATACTCCGACCGCATGGTCGTTCAACATATATTTGAATAGCTCATTACTCGTACAACGCGGAACGGCATGAGTGATATGGCTATAGGTATCCACCTGTTGATGAAGGTCTTGTATCGCCATTCCACAAAGCGCTGTTTCCGCGCCCTCGCCATTCAGGGATATATAGTAGTTGTTGCGTGTCAAGCCGTTATTCAATGTGATACCGTTTATCAGCACGTTCGACGAAGCCGCTTGTTCCACATAAACCGAAGCAAAACGGGTGTTTGACGTACAACTTTCTTCCAAATCGTAATAATCGAAAAAGG
>JAISJX010000002.1 GCA_031261145.1 Tannerella sp. | reverse complement strand
TTAGGCGCCGGCATCGTATTGGCCGGTAGAGGATCGGAATTGAACAACCTGAAAAAATTAGTGCAGGACACGTTTAAGACAAATGCCCGTTATTCGACGATTCAGAGGAAATGGTTGGATGGATATGTTAAAATAGCAGGCGAATACGAATTTATGACGGCTATCAGCCTCTTGACAAAAAGCGCGGATAATAGCGCTGTCGGCAACTCCCAGCAAGGTAAGAAGGATGAACCTGCTCCTAAGCCGGAACCTGAAATAAAGCCTGAAATAAAGCCTGAAATAAAGCCGGAAGGAAAAAATGTAACTACAGAAAAGGGGGGTATAAAGAAAAGAAAGAAAAATATCTTCAAAACCATCATGAAGGAATTGGATTTCTTTGAAGAAGAAGATGAAAAAGATGAAGCTCAAGAAGGAGAAGAAGATAATATAAAAATTAAAAAAATAGAAAACGATGGAAGATAATACAATTCTTACCTTCGACTATCCGAAGGTAACCCAAAAAATCATCAAGGTAGTCGGCGTAGGCGGCGGCGGCGGAAATGCTGTGACTCACATGTATAAAGAAGGAATACATGACGTTACGTTTGTATTGTGCAATACGGACAGCCAGGCGTTAGGCCGTTCCGATGTCCCCGTAAAAGTAGTGTTGGGACGAACGATTACGCAGGGATTAGGAGCCGGAAACAAACCGGAAGTTGCCAAAAGAGCGGCGGAAGAAAGCGAAGAAGAAATTCGTTCGATGCTGAGTGATGGCACCAGAATGGTTTTCATCACAGCCGGAATGGGCGGCGGAACAGGTACAGGCGCTGCTCCCGTCATTGCTAAAATCGCCAAAGATATGGATATCCTGACCGTCGGCATTGTGACGATTCCGTTCATCTTCGAGGGTGAACCGAAAATCATCCAGGCGCTAAACGGCGTCGAAGAAATGAGCAAGAACGTGGATGCGTTGCTCGTGGTAAACAACGAACGCCTCAGCGATGTTTTTCATGATTTTACGCTGTCGAACGCTTTCGGGAAAGCCAATGACACGCTGACCGTTGCTGCGAAAAGCATTGCCGAGATTATCACCTTGCCCGGAATTATCAACTTGGACTTCGCCGATGTGCAAACCACCATGAAAGATGGCGGTATCGCCCTGATGAGCAATGGATACGGGGAAGGGGAAGATCGTTTGGAACAAGCCATCAAAGAAGCTCTCAAATCGCCGTTGCTGAACAATAACTATATCACCAATGCAAAAAAACTCCTCTTCAATATAGCTTCCAGCACGGAAGACGAACTCAGAATGGATGAAATCAATTCCATCACTGATTTCAAGAACGGCTTCATCCGTAACGATATTGAAGTGATTTGGGGAACAGCTATTGACAATACGTTAGGTCCCAAAGTCAAATTTACCGTACTTGCCACCGGATTCGGATTAGATGATATTCCCGATATGAAGGAAAAACATGATAGCGAGTCGGGAGGATGTATGCTTCCGATCAATAAGAATTTAATTTACAAATACTACGGTGGAAGCAAAGGAAAAATAAGGCTCTCTGCAACCAATGCAATCGTCATCCTTACCGCCGGAGAGTTGGACGACGACAATATCATCCGGCTCCTCGAAGAGAATCCGGCCTATTGCCGCAAACCGCACCTGATAACCGACGCCCGCAAAAAAACGGTGACGGTTGAGTCCGGCAGAGGTGCGTACAACGTTCCGTCGCCCGGCACGACGAGCCGGCCTAAAATCAAATTAAAGTAATTACATAACAACAATTAAATAAGAAAGACTATGAGTTTATACGATCAAATCAGTGAAGATATCAAAACCGCCATGCTGGCGAAAGATAAAGTGAGATTAGCAGCGCTCCGCAATGTGAAGAAATTCTTCCTCGAAGCCAAAACGGCTCCGGGAGCAAACGATACATTGACCGATGAGGCCGCCGTCAAAATCATCCAAAAGTTGGTGAAACAAGGCAAAGACTCCGCCCAGATTTATATCGAACAAAACCGTCAGGATTTGGCCGATGAAGAATTGGCGCAAGTCAGCGCCATCGAACCGTATCTCCCCCAACAACTCTCGGCCGAAGTCTTGGAGGGCGAACTGTCCAAGATCATCGCCCAGGTCGGCGCAACCGGCCCGCAAGATATGGGCAAGGTAATGGGCATAGCCACCAAAGCGTTATCCGGCAAAGCCGAAGGACGCGCCATCTCGGAAACGGTGAAAAAGTTGTTGGCGAAATAGCTTGGGAATGGTATGGATACAAGTTTAATTGGCTATTAGCTAATGCAAAATAAAATAGGTTTTTCGCGGCCAGCGAAACTGTCCGAAAAATAAAACGAGACTTTTCGCGGCTTGCGAAATGGCGGAAAAAGAAATATAGCCCTCGTTGTACGGTCACTAAAAAGTCCTGTTTTCCGCACGAAAATTTTCTGAAAAATTATTTTTGTGATAATCAGTATATTAGTAGTATAAAAATTTGATTTTTGGGTGTCCCGTCCGATTTTTTTTGTAAGTTTGCGTTATG
>JAISJX010000460.1 GCA_031261145.1 Tannerella sp. | reverse complement strand
AGAAAGTCGATGACAAGAAGGGAACGAGCAGCAGTAAAACATCAACGAGAAAAAGAACAGGTAGCGATAGATAAAAAAAATGACATGATTGATTTTATCGCTATGGTCTGCAATACGCGACAGTTCCCAGTATAAATCAATGATCTTGGGATAGAGAACAAAGACGCTGAGAAGTAAACTTGCTACAATCAGAGACCTGTTCGATATATGTTTTTTAAAAAATTGTACCATACTTTCTTTTTTCACAAAGGTATTATAAATAAAACGTTTAACGCTCAATTTCGGTTCGTTATAAACTCTGATTTTTTCGCGATAAATATACGTTTTTCGTATCAGGCTGAAACAGACTGATTTTGATGCATCCACTTAGAATAATCGCTTTCATTAATCCATATATATCCCGTTTTATTTATCATCCGGTGCAAAAGTAAACATTCTTTTCGTGTTTAGTCATAGATGTCCGGTAAAAAAACATATCTGACCAACCGGAAAATTTATGAAACTCATGAAAATTGTGGTTTTACAGGCTGACCTGAAACCCGCTTTTGGCTGTTTTCGGATGTATTTATTTGGTTTTCTGCAAAAAAATACTTAAATTATTGCAAGCATACAAAATAAAGTGTTACCTTTGCACGTCAAATTATAAAATAAAGACGAGATAGATGAACAAGATTAGCTATGCGCTTGGCCTGAGCATTGGGAACAATTTCCTGAATTCGGGTATTAAAAGTATTAATACAGAGGACTTTGTAAGAGGTTTAAAGGATGTATTATCGGATACCCGGCCGGAAATCAGTTATGACAAAGCAAAACAGATAATTAAGGATTATTTTGTGGAATTGCAGGCCGGAAAATTGGAAGTTAATAAAAAGGCAGGGGCGGAATTTCTCCGGATTAATCAGGGGAAAGCAGGCGTCGTCACATTGCCAAGCGGATTACAATACGAAGTGCTGAAAAAAGGAGAAGGCGCCAAACCGTCTCTTTACGACAAGGTCAAATGCCATTATCATGGTACTTTAATCAATGGTACGGTTTTTGACAGTTCCGTTCAACGTGGCGAACCGGCGACATTCGGCGTCTCACAAGTGATTCCGGGCTGGGTGGAAGCCTTGCAGTTAATGAATGCCGGATCTAAATGGCGGCTGTATATCCCCTCGGATCTGGCGTACGGCGAACGTGGTGCAGGAGAGGATATTGAGCCAAACAGCACGTTGGTATTTGATGTGGAATTATTGGATATAGTAAAATAATTATTTATAAATAAAACGAGAAAAATGAAAAAGATTAGTGTATTAGTAATGGTTGCAGGAGTGGCTATGGGTATGATGGCTACATCATGCAGTCAAACAGGTGGTAGTAATGTGAAGTTGAGTAACGGACTTGATTCGGCCTGTTATTCAATCGGTGCGAATTATGGATATGGTTTGGGGCAACAGGCAAGCCAGATTCCCGGCGGAGTTTTGAATAAAGATGCTCTGATTGCAGGATTTATTGCAGGAATGAAGGATAGCGCTTCGCTAAAAATGACAATGGAAGAAATGCAATCGTTTCCGAATACTTACTTTATGAAAATACAAGCTCAGGAAGGTGAAGTGACTAAAGCTGAAGGCGATGCATTCCTTGCTTCAAATAAGGGAAAAGCAGGCGTCATCACAACTGAAAGCGGCTTGCAGTACAAAGTAATAACAGAAGGAACCGGAGCAAAACCGATCGCAACAGACCAAGTAAAAGTTCATTATACATTGAAACTCTTGGACGGAACGGTTTTGGAAAGTTCTGTAGATCGTGGCGAACCGGCAACATTCGGTGTCACACAAGTGATTCCGGGTTGGACGGAAGCATTACAGATTATGCCCGTCGGTTCAAAATATATTCTTTGGATTCCTTCCGAATTGGCGTATGGAGCACAAGGCGCCGGACAGAATATTAAACCGAACAGCACACTTGAATTTGAAGTGGAATTGCTCGAAATTGTAAAAGAATAAATTAATTCTTTACATATAAAATAAAAAAGTCGGCAACCATGTGTCTGATACATGCTTGCCGACTTTTTCAACAAAAACAGTTTAATAAAAAAAACAGATGAAGAAAATTAACGTACTCATTATGCTATTGGTAGCTGTAATGGCTATCTCATGTTGTCCAACCAAAAAGGTAGCTGTCACTCCCTCTACCCTGTTAAATTCGGCTCTCGACACGGCTTGTTATTCGATTGGAGTTAGTTATGGTGCAGGTCTGCGGGATAACCTGAAAGAATTTCCCGGAGGAGAAGCCAATTTGAATGCACTGGCAGAAGGCTTTATCAAAGCAATTAAAAGCGACAGTACGGCGCTGATGACTCAGGAATCCGCACAAGCCTTTATCCAATCCTACATGGCAGGTATTCAACAAAAAGAAATGGAAGCCGAGAAAACTAAAGGAGAAGAGTTTATGGCAGCGAATAAGTCTAAAGCAGGCGTAATCACCACCGAAAGCGGTCTGCAATATAAAATCATACAGCAAGGCACAGGAGCAATACCCAACCAAACCGATAATGTAAAAGTACATTACACCGGAAAATTGTTGGACGGAACGGTTTTCGACAGTTCGGTGCAACGTGGCGAACCGGTCGTATTCGGCGTAAACCAGGTTATCGTGGGCTGGACGGAACTCTTGCTGTTGATGCCGGTCGGATCAAAATACATCGTTTGGATTCCTTCCGCGTTAGCTTATGGCGATAGAGGCGCCGGACAAACGGTCAAACCGTACAGCACGCTCGAATTTGAAGTAGAATTGCTTGATATAGAAAAAGAGGCGCCGACAACCGGGGAATAAGTTTTTTCTACCGGGAACGGAAATCCTGTTCGCATCTGAAAACGGACAATCGGGTTTCTTTATGAATATTAACAACAGATAATCTTTCGTAAAAAGAAGGTTATCTGTTTCTTTTTTTTACAGAATGTCAGAATATTCAAATAAATGTTGTACTTTTGAAAGGTAAATAAGAAAGTTCTACGTGAAAATGGAAAAGATTGAGAAAATAGACAAATTAGACAGGCAGATATTGAGTATTATTTCTAAAAATGCACGAATGCCTTTCAAAGATGTGGCGGAAGCGTGTGGCGTTTCCCGCGCGGCAATCCATCAGCGGGTACAACGTTTGATGGATATGGATGTCATTTTAGGGTCGGGGTATCATATCAACCCGAAAGTATTAGGCTATAATTCATGCACCTATATCGGCGTGAAGTTGGAACGCGGCTCCATGTACAAAGATGTGGTTCCCGAATTTGAAAAAATTCCGGAAGTCGTTGAGATCAATTACACAACCGGCCCGTATATGATGATGATCAAATTATACGCCCGTGACAACGAACATCTTATGGAACTGATAAATGTTAAAATACAAGAGATTCCCGGCGTAACGGAAACAGAGACCATGATCGCCCTTCGCGAAAGCCTGAAAAGGGAAATCCCGTTTACATTGGAGTAAAAAAAGCCCCCCGTTTTTCACTTCAAAACAGGGCTTTTCCTTATCCCATTGTCTTTCCCATTCGACTTTACAGCAGATGGGTGGCTTTCATTTCCAGATATTTATTAATCACGTCCACTGACAGATTTTCGGGGGTGGTCAATACGGAATAGATGCCGTGTTGGCGGAGGAAAGTGGTTACATAGCGCTTCTCAAAGATAAACTTTTCGGCTATCACTTGCTGGAAATAATCTTCGCCGGTACGGGGTTGGCGGGCGGCGAAGGATTCCAGTTCGGCATTCTCGAAGAAAATGGCCAGTACGACGTGCTGACGAGCCAGTTGCTGCATGTAGTTCAACTGTCGCTCCATCCCGATGATATTCTCGAAATTCGTATAGATAATCAACAGGCTTCGTTTGCTGATATGCTTATTCAGATGCACATACAGGGATGAATAATCACTCTCCCCGAAGTTCGTCTGCTGGCGGTACAGGTTTTCAAGGATAACCTGCATCTGTCCCGCCTGTTTCGAGGCCGGGACAAACGTCTCAAATTCATTCGCAAACGTAATCAGGCCGGCTTTATCCTCCTTGTGAATCGCAATGAACGAAAGCACCAGCGACGCATTGATCGAATAATCCAGCAGCGTCATCCCATGGAAGGACGATTGCATGATTCGTCCCTTATCTATAACATTATAAATCTGTTGCGAACGCTCATCCTGATACGTGTTCACCATCAACTGGCTACGCCGTGCGCTTGCTTTCCAGTTAATCGTCCGGTAATCGTCGCCCTTTACATATTCTTTAATGTGTTCAAACTCCGTATGGTGTCCGATGCGGCGGATGCGTTTGATACCTAACTCCGTCAGGTTATTCGAAATCGCCATCAACTCGTACTGGTGCAACATCAGGTACGACGGATAGACTTTGACATCCGCCGGTGCGCCACACGTGAAACGGCGTACAATCAAGCCGATACTCGTGGATACGAACAGCCGGATTTGGTTAAACCTGTATTCTCCGCGTTTGACCGGGCGCAACTGATATATAATCTCTTTACGCGCTCCCGGTTCCATGTCGAGATGAAACAGGATGTCCCGGCGTTGGAAAATATCCGGGATTTCATCAATCACATCTATATGCACCGGATATAAATAACGGTTTTCCACTGCGATACGCACCGGATTCTCGTCCCCGTTGGAGAAACGCGCCGTACAGGTACGCGCCGCATCCACGCCCTCTTTCTTCTTCCACAACAGCCAATAATCAATCCCCGCAAGCAAAATCAAAGCGGCAACGAGCCATCTGCCCGCCACAAAAAGCGCCGGTAACACATAACCACATAAAAAGAATATGATGATTATTAAACATAGTATATAAAACCGCTTACCTAAGGACATTTTTATTTAATTGAGAATTGAAAATTGAGAATGAAAAGCATGTTTGCATATCTGCTTCCATCTTCGGAACTTCCTCTGACTACACCTGATTTAGTAATAAATTTTCACTTCGGGACTTCCACCTTTTCAATCAGTCGCTGCACTACTTTTCCCGGCGTATGGCCTTCCATTTCCGCTTCGGCGGTAAGAATCAGGCGATGTTGAAGGACGGACGGCGCCATGAATTTCACATCTTCGGGCGTAATGAAATCGCGTCCCTGCAACAAGGCAAACGCCTTCGAGGACTGCATCAACGCCACCGATGCACGGGGCGAAGCGCCTAAGTAAACCACCTTGCTCGTGCGTGTCTGGTGTATAATCGCGGCAATATAACGCAGTAGCGTCGGATCGACATACACTTTATTGACATAATCGCACAACCGCAGCAGTTCCGCACTGGAAATAACCGGCCGGATCGTATCCAGCGACGCCAACCGTGCATTGGTATGATGCCGTTCCAGGATGATCGTTTCCTCTTCCAGCGTCGGATACTGGATCGACACTTTCATCAGGAAACGGTCTAACTGCGCTTCCGGCAGTTTATACGTACCTTCCTGTTCGATGGGATTCTGAGTGGCAAAAAGCGTATAGAGCGGACTCATTTTATACGTTGTGCCGTCCACCGTCGCCTGCCGTTCTTCCATCACCTCGAAGAGCGCCGACTGTGTTTTCGCCGGAGCGCGGTTAATCTCATCCACCAAGATAATGTCTGCAAAAACCGGCCCTTTATGAAAATCAAACTCGCTCGTTTTCATATTGAAAACCGAGGTTCCCAATATATCCGAAGGCATCAAGTCCGGCGTAAACTGGATACGTGAAAACCGGGCGTCTATCAGTTTTGACATTAATTTCGCCATCAACGTCTTTGCTATTCCGGGCACGCCTTCTATCAGCACGTGGCCTTTCGCCAAGATTGCCGTAAGCAGCAGGTTAACGGTACGATCCTGACCGACAATCACGGAGGACATCGCCGACCGTATCTCATCGACTTTCGCTGAAAACTCTGCCAGATTCAGCGTTTCTATTCTTTCTTCTTCCATCCTGTTTATTTTAGTAATTATTTAATCAATTCAAATATCCGAGCCATTCATTCATCCGGTTTATATTCCGCATCATATCCGTTTCCGTCACCGGCGCGTCCGTCCGCAGGAGATATTTCAGTTCCCTGAATCCGGGCCAAATGCTATCGGCGTCCTGTCCCATTTTCTCAGCCAGCCGGCGGCTGAGTTCCATATCCGGCTCGCCGGTTTGGAGTTCAGGGCCGTTCAACCGCTTCACTTCTGCGCAAAAGTAGAGGTATTTTTTCGATAATATATCTTTACAGTCTTTTTTCTGGTAATATAAATTCCCGATCAACTGCGTAAACCGGAGGCTCTCATTGGCCGGCGGAAGCGCTACCGGAATCACCCGCTGCCGGCGCCTGGCCGTGAATATCATACACAATAGCAGCGTAACTGTCGCCATATACACCGCCCACCGCAACGAGGGCTGAATCAGCAGGTAGCGCAACGGACTGTGCGAAACGTCTTCTACTATCCCGTAAGCCTCAAGGCGGATAACCGGCAACCCTTTCATATACGAAAGCAACCGGAACGGATACGACGCATTTCCTTCATCCAACAGGCCGTAATTCGTAAACATCAGCGGCGTACCCACTAAGAACAATTCCCCCGCTCCCATATAGAGACGCATCGCAACCGGCTCGCCCTGCCCGTTCCGCACAAGCGTTTCCATCGAATCGCAGCGTATCCGTTTTTTCTCTTCCTTGATGAGTTTATCATCATCCCACAGAGGCGACGACGACGAGGCATAACCTTCTTTAAAATAAATCGGATGAACTTGCGGATAAACGAGATACACCTGTTCCGGTGAGAGCGAATCCGTCCCGAAAAGCAAACTGTCGCGTCCCATTCCATCCCTCACATATCGGTCAATAGAATAATAATACCGATCGTGCTGTTCGGTAAAACAAAGCGAATCGCACAGTAGTTGCGGAAATGAGTTCAGGCACAGCATCACTTTATGCCCTCTTTCCAGCAACCTCAGCAGAGACGCCACATCTACCGCCGCAAAACCCACGCTGTTCTCCGTCACCAGAAACCCGCAGCGCTGCTCAAGAGGAAGCGGTTCCACCGGTTTGCC
>JAISJX010000452.1 GCA_031261145.1 Tannerella sp. | reverse complement strand
CCTGTGCCACAAGGGGAAGCAGGTAACCGGCTTCTTTTTCGCCGAAATTGACAAACAGCAATTGAGTAGTTAGCTGTGAATCGGCAGGATAGCGTTCGAGTTGGTTCAGCACGTCATATATCCGGTCTGCGCCGAACGAAATCCCGACGCCGGAAATACCGTCCATGCCAAACACGCCGGTCAGGTTATCATAGCGTCCGCCGCCTGTGATGCTGCCTATCTCGACATCCAAGGCTTTCACTTCAAAAATGGCTCCCGTGTAATAACTTAGCCCGCGCGCCAGCGTCAAATCCAGTTCGAGCGTGGCGGTGACAGGCAATGATTCTATCCGGTCGAGGATATATTCCATCTCTTCAATGCCTTTCTGTCCGGTTGGAGACGATTTCAGTACCTCTTTCAGTGTAGCGATTTTGTCGCGGTTACTTCCTTTGAGGCTGATGACCGGTTGCAGTTGGGCGATGGATTCTTCCTGTAACCCTTTGCTGCGCAGCTCTTCATTGACATTTTCCAAGCCTGTTTTATCCAACTTGTCAATCGCCACCGTGATATCGACGATTTTGTCCGCTTCGCCTATCATCTCGGAGATTCCCGTCAGTATTTTCCGGTTGTTCATCTTGATACACACACGGATACCGAAACGGCGGAATACCTCATCCATAATCTGAACCAGCTCCACTTCGTTGAGTAACGAGTCCGAGCCTACGACATCGCCGTCGCACTGGTAAAACTCGCGGTAACGCCCTTTCTGCGGACGGTCTGCCCGCCATACAGGCTGAATCTGGTAGCGTTTGAACGGGAGCGAAATCTCGTTGCGGTGCTGCACGACGTAGCGGGCGAAAGGAACGGTCAGGTCGTAACGAAGTCCTTTTTCACAGGCTTTTACCGCAAACCGAACCGGGTTTTTCTCCCTTAAATCTTCGTCTGTAATGTTCGAGAAACAATCGCCCGAATTGAGGATTTTGAACAGCAATTTATCGCCTTCCTCGCCATACTTTCCCGTCAATGTGGCGAGGTTTTCCATGGCGGGCGTTTCTATCGGCTGAAAACCGTACAGGTGATAAACGTCTCGTATCGTGTTAAATATATAATTCCGTTTCGCCATTTCTTCGGGCGAAAAATCACGTGTCCCTTTCGGAACAGAAGGTTTCTGTATCATACAATTAGTTCGTTAATTCCTTCTGGCTCCCATAAAAATCATTACATAATAGAGTAAAGACGCCAACGAACCTAAAGCTGCCACGACGTAGGTGTAGGCTGCCGAACGCAATGCGTCGGAGGCTTTGTCATACGTATTTACGTTCGTGATTCCCGCACTGCTCAGCCATGCCAACGCTCGCCGGCTCGCATTGATTTCCACGGGAAGCGTTATAAAACTGAACAGCGTAGTCAAGGCAAACAGGATGATTCCGAACAGCAATAATTGCGGGAATCGTCCCACCATCAGTAAGCCCGCCAGCAATATCCACTGCATAATATTCGACGAAAAGCTGACGACAGGCACTAACGCCGAACGCATCTTCAACGGCGTATAAACCGTGGCATGCTGCACTGCGTGACCGCACTCGTGGGCGGCAATGGCGGCGGCGGCAATGCTGTTGCTCCGATAGACGGACTGGCTGAGATTGACCGTTTTGTTTGCCGGGTTATAATGGTCGGTCAGGTGTCCGGGAGTGGACGTCACGGAGACGTCATAGATACCGTTGTCATGAAGCATTTTTTCAGCCACATCACGCCCCGTCATTCCGTTAGGCAACGGGATTTTGGAGTATCTCTCAAATTTATTTTTCAGCCGGTGCGAGACCAACCAACTGAGTAGCATAATGCCGATAAAAATCACCCAATAAAAGGTTGTCGGATTTAGTACCATTTCTTTTTCTTTTAAATTAATATTCTATGCTATGTGCCTCAAAAATCTTGCCAATTGACAAAGTGGCAGAACTGTTCGCACCAGACCTTCGACACGGTTATTCTTCCGAATATCGGATAATGGTCTGATTTCTATCCGGTCCCACGGAAACTATTTTGATGGGAACGCCTAATTCTTCTTCCAGGAAAGTGAGGTAGGCGTTAAATTCTTCCGGAAATTCATCTTCGCTTTGCATTTTTGTCATATCGGTCTGCCAGCCGGGTAATTCGACAAAGACAGGTTCGACGGGGGTATCGGCGATTTCAAACGGAAATTCGGTCGCTTCCTGCCCGTTGATGCGATAGGCGACGCATGCTTTGATGGTCAGGAACGTATCCAGCACATCGCTTTTCATCATAATTAATTGGCTGACGCCATTCATCATAATGGCATACTTGAGGGCGACGAGGTCAATCCATCCGCAACGGCGGCGGCGTCCTGTCACGGAGCCAAATTCATGTCCGCGGTCGCACAATTCGTCGCCGGTCTTGTCGGTCAGTTCGGTTGGGAACGGCCCGCTTCCTACGCGGGTACAATATGCTTTGAAGATGCCATATACTTCGCCTATCCTGCGGGGAGCGACGCCTAAACCGACGCAACACCCGGCGCATATCGTATTCGACGATGTTACAAATGGATACGATCCGAAATCAACATCCAGCATCGTGCCTTGTGCGCCTTCTGCCAGAATCGCTTTTCCTTCGTCTAACAGTGCATTTATTTTATGCTCGCCGTCAATCAGTTGAAACTTCTTCAGATATTCCAATCCTTTGAACCACTGCGCTTCCGGTTCCGTGATGTCATATTCGTAGTTCAGGGAGCGCAGGATAGCCTCGTGACGGGCTTTGGCGGCGGCGTATTTCTCGTCGAAATGATGGAATAAATCCCCGACACGCACTCCGTTACGGCTTATCTTGTCGGTATAAGTCGGGCCTATCCCTTTGCCGGTAGTTCCAATCTTCCCACTTCCTTTGGCGGCTTCGTAGGCGGCGTCCAAAATGCGGTGTGTCGGCAGGATGAGGTGCGCTTTTTTGGAGATAAACAGTTGTTTCGTAATGTCATGCCCGCTTGCGGCCAGACTTTCACACTCTTCCTTGAACAACAGGGGGTCTAATACCACCCCGTTCCCAATGATATTTATCTTTTCTCCCTGAAAAATCCCGGAAGGGATGGAGCGAAGGATATATTTTTCACCCTTAAATTCCAGCGTGTGCCCGGCGTTCGGACCTCCTTGAAACCGGGCGATTACATCGTATTTCGGAGTTACTACATCGCCGACTTTTCCATTTCCTTCGTCGCCCCACTGTAATCCTAATAAAACATCTACTTTCATTGCGTTTGTGTATTTGAATTTTTACTTTTATTCTTATTTTTATTCATTATCTTGAACTTACACTTGGAACATATCCCGTAAATATACAGTGAATGATATTCCTGCGTAAATTTCGGTATCCGGTAATTCATCATGTCTTTCATTCTCAAGTCGTTTTTTACCTCTTTGACGGCGCCGCAATAATTGCAGATGACGTGGTAATGCGTGACAGCTAAGTGTTTTTGCTCATACTGAACAGATTGAGAATAAAACTGATGACGGACAACCAAATGGGCGTTTACCAACAATTCAATCGTATTGTAAACCGAAGCCCGGCTGACGTGGAAATTATCGCTTTCCAACCGTTGGAGTAGCGTTTCCACATCGAAATGTCCGCGGATATGGCAGATATGTTCCAAAATGGTATAACGCTCTGTTGTTTTCCTAAGACCTTGCTCTTTAAGGTATTCGGTAAACACTTCCTGTATCTTTTTCGTATCATGCAAATTTTGGCTCATGTCAGTCTGCTTTTCTCACGGACAACAAATATACTGCTTTTTTTTGAATTTAATTATATGTCGGCAAGAAAGAATAATTTTTACTGTACCGGAGCATCTGTTCAACATAGCTTTCCGAGTAGTCCGGAACAACGTTTTCCACCTCGCCCCGTTGATTTTTTATTTCTTTTAATACCGGATTGACAAATCCTTTGTAGGGCGCCAATTTCAGTTTGGCGTAGCGTTCCAGTATTTCTGCGTGCAGAGCGGGGTCTATTTTCACGCCATACGTCTCGACCAATTGTTTTCCGGCATTGAAATCACCTTCGCTTTTAATGCGTTGCACTTCGGCTAATAACTGTCCGAACAAACCGCGTAATTGCTCATAATCGTTGAGGATGATGCAGGTTTTTCCGTCACGTGTTTTCAGTTCAATCACGTTTTTCGCTTTTCCTTTCTCATAAACCCATTTGGCTATCAATTGACGGTTACGCATGTGCGCTTCTTCAATGTCTTTCCCATTTTCGATACGTACTAATTGCGTCATCAATCCGTTCATGATATACCTGTAATATTCAGCTTTATAGGCTTCTGCGTCGGGCACTAAACCGAGTTCCGTTAACTTGGCGTCGGCTAAGTAATAGAGGGCGAACAAGTCGGCGCGCGCTTCTTCCAACGTCGAACTGTAGGCTTTCAGTGCGTCTGGATCCACGTCCGGCAAAAGGACGCCGGAGCCGTGTCCAAGACATTCGTGCAAGTCCGTATGCAAATTATCGGTTATAAATCCGTATTTTCTAAGCAGGTTCAGCGCCTCGTCGCTTCCCACAAATTCTTCCAGGAAACCGTTTCCCTGCGAGGCTTTGTCGTACGCTTCCGTGATGTTTTCGATGGTGACGGATTTTGAACCGTGTTCGCGGCGTATCCAGTCGGCGTTCGGCAGATTGATGCCAATGGGCGTGGCCGGATAGCAATCACCGCCTAACATCGTGACCGTAATCACTTTGGCGCTGACACCTTTTACTTCTTTTTTCTTGAAACGGCTGTCTGTAGGAGAATGGTCTTCAAACCATTGGGCATTAGCGCTGATGATTTTCGTGCGTTCGGTCGCTTCCTTATTGATGAAATTGACCGTCGATTCCCAACTGGCTTTCATGCCTAACGGATCGCCGTAGCTCTCGGTGAAGCCGTTCACGAAATCAACGTCCGACTGCGTGTCTTTCACCCACAAGATGGAATAGGCGTCGAATGTCTTTAAATCGCCCGTCCGGTAAAATTCAATCAGTTTCTCAATCAC
>JAISJX010000417.1 GCA_031261145.1 Tannerella sp. | reverse complement strand
CGGCTTACCTTCGTTTTGTGAAAAAGCACAAAACATATTCACAATCAGCATGAAACTCAATAAATATTTTTTCGCCATTTCTGTTTTGATTAAAAGATTAACGAACCGCCGTTCTCACTTGTTCCACATACTCCTTTAATAAAGACCCTTTTAAAAACGGGAAACCATCCTGATACACCTTGTCCATTTCATCCGCCATTTTTACTATTTGCAACAAACAGGTTTCTAATTTTTTGAGATTTTCCGGGCCTTTTCCGGAAGTGTTTAATTTTTCAATCCGGTAACGGAAAAAGGCTTCCAAATGTAACTTGGAGGCTCTTGCCATATCCCGCTGACGGGTCAACTGTTCTTTCAACAATTGATAATCTTCCGGTTTCAATGTTTTTTTTGCATCTTCAATATCCTGAAGGGACAAGGCATTCAGTCGAATCGCTTCATCCCTGTCTGCCAGCACTTCATTAATAACGTATTCACGCGGATAATTCAACAATTCGTTCATTTTATAATTACCCAGAAAATCTCCGGGTTTTAGCAGGGCCGTACACTTGGCATAATTCACGATGTGCGATTCAAGGTACGAGAGATTGGCAAATGCGCTGTGATTGAATACCCACATCCCTTCAACATAAAATATCCTCCGCCCGATGTCGTCGGTACGTTGTAACGCGGAAATCACTTTACCGGCAGATTTTTCACCGAACCGTTCCACCGCCCAGTCTTCCCAAATACGCTCAACCGGTGTAAACGGATCATCGGCAAGCCTTGAAAGCGCATAAAAATTAATCTCATTGGGTTTCCCAAATAAGCTGCCATGCTCCCAGTTAACACGCATATTCAAGCCGTTGATGCTGGGATTACAGGCCAACGCATGTTGTACTCTTGCCTGGATTTCTTCCGGATAACAATAAGGCATAAGCGATTGTCCCCAATATTCACCTGTTCCGTCAAACTGCAACAATGCAGGCATATCCGTAACGGTTTGCATGATGTTGTTGGCCGGTTTGAACGGCACCCAATCACCCGGTTGACATTTGTGATCCAGCAAAAAAGGATAATTCCGGTCTCTGCTTTTCAACGCATCAATCATAATTTGCTCCTGATACGGATAATGGCTGAAAGTCAGCAACATGAAATCTTTGTTTTTGTCATGCGCCGCGCGAGACAACGCGTCAAACAGGTATTTGAAATAGTCCGCCTGTGAATAATAGGGAAAGCTACCCCATTCATTAAATTTCAAATCCTCAAACAGATGGGCATCGTCTACAACGGGCGTTTCCCACAAATAGATTTCAAAACAATCCATTTCGGGTAATACATCAAAAAGTTCTTGGGTCTTATCTTCCATAAACTGCCAGAATTTTTGATTATTGACATGTTTCATCTCCGGATATTTTTCAAAAAGATCTTTGGGCACAACCGGTTCACCGCCGCTGATAATCAAGTACACGCCTTTGTCCTTGATCCGTTTGTAATAACTCCTGTAACGGTTTATCCGCTCCGGATCGGGCGTCTTTCGCACTTTGTCATAACCTTTATAACTCACCCATTCGTCGCTTGAGAAAGAGTGAGCATTGACCATATCAATTCCGTATTTGTCAATAGCATTTTCAAACGACAACAGAAATACGTCCGGGGGCGGATCTTTGAAAACATTCGTGAGAAACGTAGCGCACAATTTCAATTTCTTTTGCGACTGTACATTCGGGTATATTTCAACCGTTTCCTGCGACCACACAGGAATAATTATCAGGAATAAACCTGCTATAAAAAGAGATTTTTTATATAAAAAGTTATACATAAGACATTATATTATAAAGTGTTTCATTCAATCTTTAAAATTAATTGGAGCCGGCGGCGCATCAATGGTATTTTCCGATACGGGTTCATTTTCATACGGTATGTCACCGAACTCCAAACGAATCCGTTTCAACACGGCAATGGGGGTATGATACGCGCTGATCAACGTCCCTTCGCATCCCCGGTCAGGCATCATTTCGGCATGCAAGTGCAGGTATTGCTCGAACTTCAGGACGGACTCGTTGCAAATGGCGCCTACGGCCTTGCGCTGTTCCGGCGTCAGACGGTTCTCGTCGTATTGTTGTATCTCCACCCCTTTCTCATACGCCTTCAAATATACAATGGTAGCACGCAAACGATTGTCCAGAAAAGCGATCAGTTGTTTTCCCTGAGGCGCGGATATGCCGTTGGCGCACGTCCTGACACGTTCCAGCGCCTGCTCATACAATTCCCTTCCTTGCTTCAGGTTAGCAGGTTTCATCCTGCCGAAATATCCGAACCCTTTACGTCCCCAGACACCGGCATAACAGAATCCGACATTGGGCAATTCAGTCGTGGCATACCAGTCGGCCTCGTCGATTTGTTTCATCGCACCGGTAAAAGCCTCGTGGTCGTTTATTCCATAGGCCTGCGCATAACGGGTATAGAAGGCTGTTTCATCCTGCGCTCCCAACAAGGTCGCCTCTGCAGCGTAACGCGCCGTAACCACATTCTCAGCCGTGCGCCAATGATTGAAACACATCGCTTTGAAAGACTCCAGCCCGTTGATATTTTCGCCATATTCAATCAGATTCCGGATGCCCCGTATGCCATTTTGCTGGATGTACATGATGCCGTCAAACTCCAGCCATGAATAAACCATCGTTTTATTCCATTCCTGTTTATCCATCTTAGCAGAAGGCAGATGCAACGCAACCCGGCGGGCGCCATGCGCGGCCAGTACGGCATAATCCACCTCCGGCGCATACGTCCGCAGCAAATGATACGACGATTCAAGGTATTCGGGTACGACAATGTATAATCCCAGGCAACCTTTGATACCGTGAGGACGCAACAGCGATTCGTCAATGGCCTGCAATGCTTTTATGTTGTGCCCGATATTGGCGCTCAAATCAGCTATGCCCGTGTGTCCCAGCAGAAATTGCTCCGTCAATACCGGGTCTTTCATAATGTCTTTCCCGAACAAGGGTTCCAGCAGATTCCGCGCTTCCGTTTCCGTCATCGGTTGTCCGAAATTGAGGGTCTCCTGCGTAATCAATTCCAATTCATCTATTTGCGGATAGAGGGACAGTATCTGTTCCGTAGTGGCAACGGTCGGTTGTATATCCGGTGAGATATTCCTGCTTTCAAAAGAGAACCGGATCGTCAAACCGGCGCGCTTGCTTTCATCCATCAACTGGCGCAACCATTCGGCAGCCATTTTATCGCGCGTCACATCGTCGTCAAAATAAGGTTCTATCGCAGGGATGCAATAGGTTTTTTGATTCCGTATCTTTTCGCGGAAAAACTCCGTGTCGGGGATGTCATGTCTTTGTCCGTAAAAGAAATGTCCCGCATATCCGGTTTGATTATCTTTTATTTCCCCGTACCATTGCCCCGGATAGCTGTGGTAAGTGATGTAATTGAAGCGGAGCCGCGCCAGATTGCGGATGTATTCCCTGGCCTCGTCAATCGGATAGGACGATACGTCCATGGGGAAATTGATATGCTGGCGGATGCCGCGTTGCCGGACTTTCGGATGGATGGTTTCCGAACAGCCTGTCAACTTCGTGACATCCACTTTCCCCGGAACGACCGGCCCGGTGATTTCAAAACGAACGCCGGCTTTTTCCAGAAACGTGTAGACCGCATGAAGCGCCGCCACATCGTTCGACCCGCAAAGACGGACTATGTCTTTCCCGTCGCTTTTTTCGTGACGGACGCTGAACGAACCTTCCGGCAGTTGGCTGTCGGTTTCCACTACGAGTTGCCAGGCGCCTTTACCGTCTTCAGACAAGGGGTAATCTTTTCCGAGAAAAAGAGTAAGTTCTTCACGGGCAAAGTCGTATACGTCCGATTGTCCGCGCATAATGATACTGACTGACTGCTGGCGGGTGCATCCGCCAAACAGGATCACAAAAAACAGAATAACTGATATTGGTTTCATATTGAATTATTTTAATTAGAAATTATTAATTATAAATTATAAATTTCTTACCGGTATATCCCGTAAACTAAACACGACGTCATCATTCACTTTGATTTCGGCTTTCAGTTGATATTCACCGGGGTCGCCGGGAAGTGTGATTTCAAAAGAAATCACTTCCACTTCATATCCTTTGACGGACACGGTCTTTTTATCCGTGGATACCATCCGGTCTTTTTGCCATATCGTAAGCACGACATCCTGTTCAAAACCGGTTTTCAGGTCGTTGATCACATAAACGGGAACCGTGATTTTGGCTTCGGCGGGATAATCTTTTTCCCAGACATCAACCATCAATCCCACCGGAGAAAAGGCCGGTTTTACATACTTGTAAAATTCAGGTTCAAAGGTCAAGTTCGGAATATCCGCAAAATTGTCGGATGTATATCCACGGGGTTCTTCGGGACGGGAATAGGCCAATCCGCAGAAGTGCAGCACACCGGCCACTTTCCGGTGTGCACGCCAATATTCCGTCAGCATGGCTAAGTGACGGGCATAGATATACATGCGTTCTCCGGATGTCAGGCGACTTCCATCCCAAAGCATATCATAGATATGGTCGGTGAGTCTCGTAGGGCTTCCATTCCGGTTCAGCCAAAGATACGCATATTCGTTAATCAACTGGGGATTTTTATAATACACGCCCGGATCTTTGAATTTTCCTCCATCCACAAAACTGGCATCCCCTTCCGGACGAACCGCT
>JAISJX010000383.1 GCA_031261145.1 Tannerella sp. | reverse complement strand
GCATACCGATTGCTGAAATTCACCATTTCATCTACATCTTTCAAAACGATAATCCGGCTATGTTCCAGAGACTTCCGTAACGGTTCCCGACGAGATAACGAGACCATTTGCCGCTCCACTTCATGAACGACTTCACCGGCTACGTTTTCGGAAGTAGTCAGCAAAATAGACTGGCTGTCAGCCCCATGTTCGGCTTGCGAGAGGAAATCCGAGACGATAAAAGCGGGATTGGCCGTTTCGTCGGCGATAATCTCTACTTCCGAAGGGCCGGCAGGCATGTCGATTGCTACCTCTGTCAGGCTAACCAACTGTTTGGCAGCCATCACGTACTGATTGCCGGGGCCAAAGATTTTATACACTTTCGGGATGCTTTCCGTGCCGTACGTCATGGAGGCTATCGCCTGTATTCCGCCCGCTTTGAATATGTTACCGACACCGGCTACACGGGCGGCATACAAAATAGCCGGGTTTACTTTTCCATCCTTTCCAGGCGGTGTACAGAGGATAATCTCCTTGCAGCCTGCAATATGCGCCGGTACAGCCAACATCAGGACGGTAGAAAACAAAGGCGCCGTCCCGCCGGGAACATACAGCCCGACCTTTTCAATGGGAACGGCTTTTTGCCAGCACGTTACGCCCGGCATCGTCTCAATCTTCCGCCCGGTGAAACGCTGTGAAGCATGGAACGTTTCGATATTCGCCCTGGCTGTCCATATCGCTTGTTTCAAATCGTCCGGCAGAAGGTTTTCGGCTTCCTCTATTTCCTCCGGCGCGACCAATAAGTTGTCTATCCGTACTTTATCAAACTTTTCACCATAACGGCGAACCGCTTCGTCACCTCCGGTGCGCACCTCGTCCAAAACGGTTTTTACCGTATCAAACAGGGCGGTTACGTCTAATTCAGGCCGTTGCTGCAGCGATTCCCATATTGCTTCGGGAGGGTATTTTATGATTTCCATACATTTATCTTTTGAACGAATCCTTACGGATTCCGCCTTTTTATACTATCATTTTTTCTATCGGAATAACCAGAATCCCTTCGGCGCCCAGGTTTTTGAGTTTGCCGATGATTTCCCAGAAATGCTTCTCTGTGATGACCGATTGCACAGACACCCAGCCCTCTTCCGCCAATGGTGTGACCGTCGGGCTTTTCATTCCCGGCAAAAGCCGGATGATTTCTTCCAATCGTTCTTTCGGCGCGTTCAGCAGGACGTATTTCTTTCCGGCAGCTTCCTGAACGGCTGCAAAGCGGAATAACAATTCGTCCAGAACCGCCCGTTTCTCGCTGGACAAGCCTTTGTTTGCAATCAGTAACGCCTCGCTTTTCATGACTGTTTCCACCTCTTTCAAGCGGTTGCTAACCAATGTGCTGCCCGAACTGACTATATCAAATATGGCATCGGCCAACCCGATACCCGGCGCAATCTCTACAGAGCCGGAGATTTCGTACGTTTTGGCGTTCACGCCTTTTTTGTTCAGGAAACGGTTCAATATCACCGGATAAGACGTTGCAATGGTCTTTCCTGCAAACCATTGAATGCCCTCATAATCCGCGTCTTTAGGGATAGCCAATGACAGGCGGCATTTACTGAATCCCAACCGTTTGACTAATTCGGCCTCCTCTCCTTTTTCCACATATTCGTTTTCGCCGACAATACCGGCGTCAGCCACTCCGTTGGCCACCGACTGCGGGATATCATCGTCGCGCAGGAACAGTACTTCGACCGGAAAACTCTCCGCCGCCAAAAGGAGCGTGCGTTTGGCCTTACTTAACTTAATACCAACTTCTTCGAGCAAGGTCATCGTATCTTCGTTCAGACGACCTTTGGATTGCACTGCAATTCGTAACATAATCTATTTATTTTTAATTGTTATCTGAAAATAAAAGGCTTACCGTCGTTACGGCAAGCCTTCCTGTTTTGTTGTCTCTGTATTTCTTTTCTCCATACAAAACAGCCCACCGAACTATTGCCCGTTGTGATGATGATGGTGAAAAAAGGAGACTTGTTTCATTTCTTTCTCAATTTTAATGCCACAAAAGTAAGTCTTTATTTTGAAATAACCAATATTTCCATGAAAAATATTAGTTTGCTTGTTTTGTGTACAAACAATATAATTCCCGTATTCACAATTATTGACCATTTTGCTTCACCTTAATTAACTCTTGATGCTCTTTGAATGCCTCCGGGGTGTGTTCGGAGTGTGTTCAGAAAACACAGGGTTTATAAAGTAAGTAAATTTGTTATTAATACGCTCTTGCGAACAGCACTCTCTGAGCTGACGGTTTGCCTGTAACCATGCACTTTCCAGGCGTTTTGTCGCCTGCCAGCGGGATGCAGCGGATGGTTGCTTTGGTCTCGTTTTTAACCTGTTCTTCCGTTTCGGGCGTACCGTCCCAATGCGCCATGATGAAATAACCTTCTTCGATTTTTTCCTTAAATTCGTCGTAGGTTTCCACGGTGATGGTCCGTTTTTCGCGATTGTCGTACGCTTTTTGGTAGATATTTTTCTGAATTTCTTCCAACAGATTCTTCACGTATTCTTCGATACCGTCGCAGGTGACTGTCTCTTTCTCCAACGTGTCGCGACGCATCACCTCAATCGTATTGTTCTCCAAATCACGCCCGCCCATCGCCAAACGAACGGGGATGCCTTTCAACTCATACTCGGCGAACTTCCAACCCGGCTTTTTGTTGTCGGCGTCGTCGAATTTCACCGTGATACCCAAGGCTTTCAGCTTGGCTGTAATCGCAGCCACTTTTTCGCTAATCTGCGCCAGTTGTTCTTCGGTACGGTAGATCGGAATGATAACCACCTGTATGGGAGCCAAAAGCGGAGGTATGACGAGTCCGTTATCGTCGGAGTGCGACATAATCAGGGCGCCGATCAGACGGGTTGAAACCCCCCACGAAGAAGCCCACGCATATTCGGTATTTCCGTTTTTATCAATAAAAGTCACGTCGAACGCTTTCCCGAAATTCTGTCCGAGGAAATGAGACGTCCCGGCCTGCAACGCTTTACCGTCCTGCATCATCGCTTCGATGCAATAGGTATCCACCGCGCCGGCAAAACGTTCGCTGGCCGATTTCACGCCTTTAACCACGGGCATAGCCATATAGTTTTCGGCAAAAACGGCATAAACATCCTGCATCTTGCGGGTTTCCTCCTCGGCTTCTTCCCGCGTGGCATGGGCGGTATGCCCTTCCTGCCAGAGAAATTCGGCGGTACGCAGGAACAGGCGCGTACGCATCTCCCAACGCATCACATTCGCCCATTGATTGACAAGTATCGGCAGGTCGCGGTAGGAATGAATCCAGTTGCGGTACGTGTTCCAGATTATGGTTTCCGAAGTAGGGCGGATAATCAGTTCTTCCTCTAACTTAGCCGCGGGATCGACCACAACACCGTTTCCGTCCGGGTCATTTTTCAGCCGGTAGTGAGTTACGACGGCGCATTCCTTCGCAAATCCTTCCACATGGTCGGCTTCGCGGCTCAGGAATGATTTCGGTATCAGCAACGGGAAATAGGCGTTTTGATGACCT
>JAISJX010000333.1 GCA_031261145.1 Tannerella sp. | reverse complement strand
GGTTTACCTGTATCCGCCAAAACCTCATTTTTACCTAATTTCATGAACTGAACTACCTCAGTAGCAGTGCAGAAAACAAACAACATCAAACCTCATTACCTCATTATTTTTTATTTGCTACTCCCGCTCGTCATTTCCCTTTTTGATAAATTGGGGTCTGCCAATGACGTGCAAAATACCCTTTTTGGTCAGCCCCGGGGGTGGATTATTTTTTTTGCAAATTTATTTTATATTCTCTATATTGGCCGTTAGCGGAGCTATCTTGGTTGGGGGCTGTCTCATAAGCACGCAGATGACGCAGATTAGACAGATTTACGCAGATAAATAAAAACGCAGATTATCCGTATTAGAATAATCTGCGTTCATCTTATCTATCTGCGTCATCTGCGTGCTAAACTACTTATTTCTTGTATTTCTCCGTTTCCGGCAGTTTTTTCTGAATCTCGCTGATACGATGTGAATCGCTTGGATGCGTACTCAATACTTCCGGTGGATTTCCGGCGCTTCCGGCCGACATTTTTTGCCAGAAGCCAACGGCTGTTTCCGGGTTGTATCCGGCCATCGTCATAAGGATTAAACCCATGTGATCGGCTTCGTATTCGTGCTTGCGGGAATAGGGCAACATCACGCCGTACTGGGCGCCTAACCCGAACACGGTGTTGCCGACGGTCTGTATCGCGGCTGATTTCCGGCTCAGGGCTTCGCTGAGGATGGCAGCCCCGTATTGCGCCACCAATTCCTGACTCATGCGTTCGTTACTGTGTTTGGCAACGGCATGGGCGACTTCGTGGCCGAGTACGACCGCCAGTTCGTCGTCCGAAGCAATCAACTGGAACAATCCTTCGTAGACCACAATCTTTCCGCCCGGCATACAAAATGCGTTGACCTGGTCGTCTTTCACTAAATTGAACTCCCATTTCAGATTAGCGATTTCGCTTTCCAATCCGTTTTGCCGCAGATATTCCTCCGTGGCCGCCGCAATGTTTTTCCCTACCCGAACGACGGTAGCCGCTTTCGTTTTGTCTTTCGACAACGGGGCGGTCTTGATAAATTCGCTATATTGCGCCATACTTGCGGATACCACTTCCGAATCCGACACCAACAACATTTGCCGCCGTCCCGTCAGGGGAACGCTCCCGCAGGCGCTCAGCAAACACAATGCAACCAAAAAACCGGTAATCTTTTTCATATTCACCTTGATTTAAATAAAATAAACTTCTCTTGTTTCAACTAATTCGCTTTTTTGTATGTCAGTCCCTGATTTTCGTAGGTGACAAAGAATTTGCGTCCCGTATCGCCGGTTCGCACCCATATTTCCGTGCCCTGCTCGAAATCATAGAACCGGCGAAGCCATGTGTCGAATTTGCGTTCGCCCTCGTAAAGGTCAATCACACGGGCGCCGCGTCCGATTTTTCCGACACTCATCCATCCGGTAATCATTCCATATCCCAGACAGATATTTTTCAAACATCCGATAAAGTTGTTGTCATGGTCGTGTCCACAAAACATGCCCATCACGTCGCCACACTGATGCATGGCAGAAAACATGCCCGAATTGAATACAGTACAACTGGGCGGTTCATCAAAGAAACCTACGGGTTTCTCCACTAATGAATATTCAGGGATGGGGATGTGGAAAAACGCCAGCGCAGGCAATGGCTTGCCTCCATTCCGGTCGGTTATTTCGCGGCTTTGTTTTCTGTACCATTCCACCTGTGCGGGTTGTAACTGCCATTCGCCACGGCGCGAATCGAGGCAATAGAACACGGCGGCGGGCTTTTCGGAATCGGAAGCCTGCACGGTCAACACATAATTGCCGTTGCCGGGCAAATCGTCCGGTCCGTTTTCGGTAAGGCTGTAAGGCAGCCCCGCTGCTACTTGAATGTTTTGCGCGTCGGTCAGTTCATATTCATTGTCATGATTGCCGAGCACTGCCGCCCAGGGGATTTTGGCTTCGGCAAGCAAATCGCCGATGTTATGCCATGCCTCCTCCGCGCGTTGCTGGATGACGTCGCCCGTGAAAATCACGAAATCGGGACGTTCCAACTCAATCACTCGCTTCATCAGTATCAGCACGCTGTCTGACTGCCAACAATTTCCCCGCAAATGGGTGTCGGTAAACTGAACGATTCTGAATCGGCCGTTCTTGTTGAATTTCAATACCGGCTTCCCCGCCGGTTGCGCTGCGGCAAATCCTGCCGCAGCCACCATCAGGAGAAGTATCATACTTACTTTTTTCATGTCTGCTCTTATCTGTTAAAATTTTTGATTTATACCAATAGCAACTAACGTGTTTCTTTCGGGTCATTAGCTAACCTGTCTTCCCTGTACGACATGCCCTGATTTTCGTAGGTGACAAAGAATTTGCGACCGGTATCGCCGGTTCGTATCCATGTTTCCCGACCCTGTTCGAAGTCGTAGAGTTTGCGAATCCAAGTATCAAACTTTCGTTCGCCTTCGTAGAGTTCAATCACACGGGCGCCGCGTCCGATTTTTCCGTAACTCATCCATCCGGAAATCAGTCCGAATCCCAGACAGATATTTTTCACGCATCCGATAAAATTATTGTCATGGTCGTGCCCCACAAATATGCCCATCACGTCGCCACGTTCATACATGGCGGCAAACATGCCCGAATTGATGGGCGAGCCGTCGAGTGGTTCTTCAAAGAAGCCGACTTTCCTGTCCACTAACTCAAATTCCGGGATGGGGATGTGGAAAAACGCCAGCGCGGGCAATGACTTGCCGCCGTTCCGGTCGGCTATTTCACGGCTTTGCTTTCTGTACCATTCCACCTGGTCGGGCCGTAAATTCCATTCGCCACGGTGCGAATCGAGGCAATAGAACGCGGCGGCGGGCTTTTCGGAGTCGGAAGCCTGCACGGTCAACATATAATTGCCGTTGCCGGGAAGATAGTCGGGGCCGTTTTCGGTAAGGCTGTAAGGCAGTCCCGCCGCTACTTGAATGTTCTGCGCGTCGGTCAGTTCATATTCATTGTCATGATTGCCGAGCACTGCCGCCCAGGGAACTTTGGCTTTGGCGCACACATCGCCGATGTTATGCCATGCCGCCTCCGGGCGTTGCTGGATGACGTCGCCCGTAAAAATCACGAAGTCGGGACGTTCCATCTCAATCACCCGCCTGATCAGTATCAGCACGCTGTCGGACTGCCAACAATTGCCCCGTAAATGGGTGTCGGTAAACTGAACGATTCTGAATCGACCGTTCTTGTTGAATTTCAATACCGGTTTCCCTGCCGGTTGCGCTGCGGCAAATCCTGCCGCAGCCATCATCAGGAGAAGTATCATACTTACTTTTTTCATGTCTGCTCTTATTTTATTTGTTAAAGTTCTTGTTTACACCACGTATGTCGAAGCCGCCGTATCGCCGCCTTTTCCGGTCCAGTTGGTATGCGAAAATTCGCCGCGCGGCCGGTCGATGCGCTCGTAAGTGTGTGCGCCGAAATAATCGCGTTGCGCCTGCAACAGGTTGGCCGGCAGACGTTCGGTGCGATAGCCGTCGAAATAATTCAGTCCGGCGCTCATGGCCGGTACGGGAATGCCGTTCAGAATCGCCGTCGAAACAACCTTCCTCCAACTGTCCTGTGCGGCAAGCACGGTCTCTTTGAAGAACGGGTCGAGCAACAAATTGGACAACTCCGGATTCGAATCAAACGCTTCCTTAATCTTTCCGAGGAAAATGGAACGGATGATACAACCACCGCGCCACATCAACGCAATACCGCCGTAGTTCAGATTCCAGTTATATTCTTTGGCCGCCTCGCGCATCAGCAAATAACCTTGTGCGTACGAAACGATTTTCGACGCATAGAGCGCATTTTTCAAATCATTGATAAACGCTTTTTTATCACCCGTAAAGGAAACGTTCGGCCCGGGAAGCTGTTTGGACGCAATCACCCGCTCTTCTTTCTTTGCGGAGAGACAACGGGCAAAGACGGCTTCGGCTATCAGTGTCAAGGGAATACCCAAGTCCAACGCGGCTACGCCCGTCCATTTTCCGGTGCCTTTCTGCCCGGCCGTATCGAGGATTTTATCCACAACCACCTCGCCGGCTTCGTTCTTGTATGCAAGGATATCGCGCGTAATCTCAACCAAATAGCTATCCAATTCGCTCCCGTTCCATTCCTTGAATATCTCGTGCATCTCACCGGCCGACAAACCCAGCAGGTCTTTCAGCATCTGATACACCTCGCAAATCAATTGCATATCACCGTATTCGATGCCGTTATGCACCATTTTCACAAAATGACCGGCGCCATTTTCGCCCACCCAGTCGCAACAAGGTGCGCCGTCGGCTTTGGCGCAGATGGACTGGAAAATCGGTTTCACCAATTCCCAGGCGGCTTTGGAGCCTCCGGGCATCATCGACGGTCCGTTCAGTGCGCCTTCTTCGCCGCCCGAAACGCCCGTGCCGATATACAGCAATCCTTTGCTTTCGACGTATGCCGTGCGCCGGATGGTATCCGGGAAATGCGTGTTCCCGCCGTCAATAATCACGTCGCCCGGTTCGAGGTACGGGATGATTTTTTCAATGAAATCATCGACCGCCTGACCGGCTTTGACCAGCATCATCACTTTGCGCGGACGTTTGAGGGACTTGCACAGTTCTTCAATCGAATGCGCCCCGATAAAGTT
>JAISJX010000255.1 GCA_031261145.1 Tannerella sp. | reverse complement strand
ATAGCTTGTTTAACAGCTTTGTTTAACTATTTTGTTTAACAGCTTTTTCCAATGCTTTCAGCGCATCTTCGACTAATGATAGCGGACAACCGACGTTGAAGCGCATATAGCCTTCGCCTTCTTTGCCGAACATCGTGCCGTTATTAAGCGCCAAGCCCGCTTTATCTTCAAACAGGCTGACCAAGTCCTTCTGTTTCAGACCTAAATCGTGGCAATCCAACCAAACCAGGAACGAGGCTTGCGGCGGATAAACCTTGATTTGCGGGATATGCGTCTTCAGAAACTCGTCCGTGAAACGGACATTTTTCATCACATAATCAATCAATTGCGTACGCCACTCGGCGCCATGAGTGTAGGCGGCAATGGTGGCGATATAGGAGAAAATCGTCCCCTCGTTGAACTCCCCGGCTTCCATAAAAGCATAAAACTCTTTGCGTAACGCATCGTTCGGGACAATGGCGTACGACAGAACGACGCCGGCGATATTGAATGTCTTGCTGGGCGCGGCAAACGTAATGCTGCAAGCGGCGGCTTCGTCCGACACGGTCGGGAACGGATGGTGCGTAAAGGATGGATAGACCATTTCGGCATGAATCTCGTCGGAAACCACGATGATGTTATGCTTGAAGCAGATACGCGCTAATTCCTGCAACGTCTCTTTCTTCCAGACGATTCCCGCCGGATTGTGCGGGTTCGACAAAATCAGCGCTTTACATTTTTCATCAATGATGGACTCCAACTGCTCGAAATCCATTTCATACTCGCCGTTTACCAGCTTCAGCGGATTGTACGCCACCTCGCGTTTCAAATTCTTCGCGACAAGCCGGAAGGGATGATAAACAGGCGGTTGAATAATCACTTTATCGCCTTTTTTCGTAAAATAGTCCACCACAAATGCAATGCCCTTTACAATGCCGGGGACATAACTAATCCAATCGCGCCGGACTTCCCATCCGTGCAAATCACGTAGCCAACGAATGATACTACCGGCATATTCGTCAGACGGGAATGTGTAACCTAAAACCGGATGTTCGAGGCGTTTTTTCATCGCATCAAGAATAAAATCCGGTGTGCGGAAATCCATGTCTGCCACCCAAAACGGCTTTAAACCGGGTTTCCCAAAGCGCTCTTCTATTGCATCATACTTCAGGCAGTTTGTGCCTCTGCGCTCAATGATTTCATCAAAATTGTACTTTTCCATATTGCGAAAATACGGGAATTTATTTTTTATTTCCCTGAAAAATAATATTTTATATGTAAGAGTAACTACAACGATTTAGAAACGAACAAAGCGCTTTGCGCTGCTTCGTTTTTGACATCGTTTCAACATAACTCAATGCAAAGGTAAGCATAATTTCCCATTCTCCCAATTATAGAAATCAACTATTTCAATTAAACTTTATCCTACAGCCAATGTTGTTTGATTAAGCATTTTTCTTTAATCAGTTGTTTAGTAATTGAATCTGCATTCATCTGCGCCTGAAATCCGTGTACAATTATTGAATCTTTTTCATTCCGTCTTAATTGACTTTACCGGGTTTTAATGGACACTATGCCGAACAGGGGACATTCATCGTTAAGAATAAAAAGGATAGAAATAAACCACCCCGCCCCCAAAGGCGAGGTGGTCAAAGAATGTTTAATAAACTTCAAATTCAGCAATTCTGACTGCTGTTTGTCCTTCTTGAACGCCTTTAAGAACGGTTAAACGCACATAGCGTGCGGTAACGGGAGTAGCGAGGAGACGATTGGTTTCCGTCTCCTGGTTATCCGTCACTTCGTCCACGGTTTGCCACGAATCACTCAGATTCTTTTTTATTTCTAACTTATAATCCTTTGCTGCAAAAGTATTAGGGCCAATTCTTCCGCCATGGAATACAAACCAGCCATTGATCGTGTTTTCTTTTTCCAAATCCACTTCAATGAATGGAACTCCGTTCTGGCCCATATCAAACCACTGCGAACTGAAGTTTCCGTCGATTGCAAATTCGGGTTTTCCGAATCGCCGGAAATTATTGGCATTGGCATTGTTAGCGTCGTCCGGGGTTGACTTTCCAATGATTGGTTTGCCTTTCAACAGATTCTTTTTTACAATTACTTTCGATTTCAAATCATCCGACTTCAAAGCGGTTGTAATCAGGCACGTTGCAGGAGTAATATCATCATTCTCATTGACGGCCAAACTGGCAGCGAACAACACAATCTTGGAATCGTCCGTAAGTACTAATTTTTGCGCATTCTTCGGAATATCAATACCGTATTTAAACATGTAGGTAAATTCGTAAGGCGCATCCTGAGTGCTGCTGTGCCTGTGCGTACCAACGTAGGCCACTTCCGACGGTTTGAGGAAGCCTTCGGTATGGTCGGTGTGTCTCCATTGTCCGATGAAGCCGGAATAATCCGGAATAAGGAGTTCGTAGGGTTTACCGTCCACATAGAACGTAGCAATATTATCGCCGTAAAGCGAGGCAGCCAGTAAATACAATTTATTGTACTGTCCGTTTTGAGGCAAAAGAATGGTATCACCGTCACATCTGACGCCATTTTCCAATGCCGGATTCCCCAATTGAAAATCAATATTGGCGGCGGTGAGTTTTGCAGGCAATAATTCGGCGGCGTAAGAATAACCCTTGCCGTCAATATTCGCCTCTGTTCTGAACGCATTATATGAGGCCGTTTTGAGATTGTATTTCAAATCAACCGGGATGGATTGAGGCGAGGATAACTTGGCAGCGCCGGGTTTCAACTTTACATAAAATGTTTTGATGGAAAACGGGGATACGCTTACCGTTAATTTATTACCCTGGGTAGCGGCTTTCCCGATTACATCTTCCACACCGTTCAATTCATCGGCTTCCTGAATTTCTCCGGCAAACGATACTTCAACGTTGCGGGCTTCTTTTCCGGTCGTTTCATACAGGCGCACAATATAGCCATCCGATTTCTCCGCTTTTTTCAAGGCTTTAACAATCAGTTGGTCGCTGCCGGTTTGCAAAAACGAAAAACTCCGTCCCAACGTGCCCTTATGCTTCTTAACGGTAAAGGCTTTCAGCGGTTGGTTCAGTATTTCCGCTTTCGCCACGGTTTTTGCTTCCACATAGCCGTCTTTGTGCCCCACGATGGAATAGGTAAATGTGTGGAATCCGAA
>JAISJX010000139.1 GCA_031261145.1 Tannerella sp. | reverse complement strand
GGTTTGGTTGGCGGCATCAATCCAATAGCCGATATGGATCAAGATATTAGCGGATATAAAAAATTCGGTAATAAATTCCTTAAATCATCCGCGAGCCTGACGTATGAAATTCCTGGCGTAAAGGGATTGGAATTGAAAGGGATGTTCAGTTATGACTATACCATAGCGGATAACAAGTTTTCTAGAAAACAATACTCTACATGGCGATATGACAAAGCATCCGATGTTTATACGGGATATCAGGCTAATGGACCCAACCGTATCGAAAGGGAAAGTTTTGGGAGAGCACAAACCTTGGGACAATTGTCATTAGGTTATACTAATACTTTCGGCGTTCACAAAGTTGCGGGCTTGTTAGCCTTAGAGACGCAAAAACGAGATGGCGATAATTTCTATGCGCGACGCGAGATGGCTCTACCGCTCGATTACATTATGGGAGGCCGTACGACAAATCAGGAAGGTTATATGTATTACGGAGCCGGCGATTTGTACATTAATTCCAATAACGCATTTATCGGTAAATTCAATTATTCATTTTCGGATAAATACTTGGCAGAATTTCTTTTCCGTTACGATGGTTCTTCCAAGTTTGCCCCCGGTTCCACCCAATGGGGTTTCTTCCCCGCTGCGTCGGTCGGATGGCGTATATCAGAAGAAAATTTCTTCAAAAATTCGCCCCTGTCATTTATCAACCAGTTTAAACTCAGGGCTTCTTATGGAGAAACAGGGGATGACGGTGCATCAAGCTATCAGTTTATTTCAGGATATAATTATCCTACAAGCGGTAGCAGTCAAAGAGAATTTTCAGCCGGATACGTTTTTAATGGAGCTTATACCGCAAGCGCGGATAATAAGGGTATTCCAAATACTCTAATTACATGGTACACAGCAAAAACAACAAACATCGGGATTGACTGGGATGCGTGGCATGGTTTGTTCGGAGGTACTTTCGAATACTTCAGCCGCAAACGCGACGGCTTGCTGGCAAGTCGCATCGGCGGTATTCCTACGGTAGTCGGCGCTGCCCTGCCGCAGGAAAACCTGAACAGCGACCGCACCTTTGGGCTTGAATTGGAACTGACGCACCGTAACAGAATAAACGATTTATTATATGGAATAAAAGCTATCGGATCAGTAACCCGTGTGAAAAGGCTTTTTCTGGAACGCGCTGAAAGCAACAGTTCGTGGAGCAATTGGAGAAACAACGATAATAATCGTATGCAAGGAAGAGAGGGTGGTTTAGGCGCTGCCGGCAGGTTCGAATCATGGGATGATATATGGAACTCTTCGATACGTATAGGACGTGGAACGCTTCCGGGCGCTTATATCTATGAGGACTGGAACGGCGACGGCATGATTGATGGCAATGACTTCCATTCCATTCGGTTCAATCAGTATCCTTGGGTCAACTTCAGTATGATCTTTGATGCTGCGTGGAAAGGTTTTGACCTGAACTTGCTACTACAGGGTTCTGCATTATCCTCGTATAAATACAGAGAACAACTTCGTGAACCGATGTGGGCGCATGACGAGGCAAGTACCATGACTCAGTTTATGGATAGATGGCATCCTGCCGATATCAAAGCTGATCCTTGGAATCCGGCTACCCAATGGATACCTGGATATTATGCCTATACGGGTACCTTTGCTGATGAAAATTCCGCGTTCAACACTGTGAATGGCGCTTATCTGCGTCTTAAATCCGTCGAACTCGGATATACGCTTCCTAAAATTCAGGGTATTGAAAGCCTGCGCGTGTTTGCAAACGCCTACAATATATTTACCGTTACCAAGGTGAAATGGATTGATCCGGAACATGCCGACAATGATATGGGTTATTGGTATCCGTTGAATAAAACTGTTTCTCTTGGAGTAAATATCACTTTTTAAAACTAACAGATATGAAAATTAAAATTTTAATTATATCAATCATCGTTTTTTTTAGCGGTATGTTTACCGCATGTAATGATCTGGATTTGGCGCCTCTGAATGTCATTCAGGATAAAGATCTTTTTACATCCGAAAACGGAATGGATGCCTATATGGCAAGAATATATAGTCAGATGCCTTTTGAAGATTTCAAATGGTCACCGAACTGGGGATTCTTTTTCGACTATAATTTAGGTCTCGGGGTTCACGAAGGATTCGCTATGCACCGTGATATGGGTTGGACTATGACGACAGAACCGGTTTCCGGCGACTCCAGGGTTTCAAATTATTGGGCGAGAGGGTATAACGTACTCCGCGATGCCAACAGATTGATTGAAACCCTTCCCTCATATAAGTCAAGTTTTTCCGAAACATTGTATAACCATTATATCGGTGAAGCGTATTTTGCACGCGCCATGGTTTATTATACCTTGGCAAAACGTTACGGAGGCGTGCCCATTGTGACGGAAGTACTGAAATATCCGGAAAATTCTGCTGAGGATCTCGAAATTCCAAGGTCAACCGAAGAAGAAACATGGAATCAGGTATTGGCAGACTTTGACGCGGCAATAGCTAATCTGGCCGAAACAAGCCCGAAACGAGGATTTTCCAACAAATATGTTGCATTGGGATTCAAATCCGAAGCTATGCTGTTTGCCGGAGGTGTTGCCAAATACAACCAGACAACCGGTTTTGGACAGAAAACAGGCGTACGGGTGATCGGATTTGATCCGAATACCTCGGCGGCGGCTTCTAAAAAATATTTTCGTGAAGCATACAATGCAGCGCGCGTAGTAATGAAGTCGGATCGATATTGGTTGTATAGAAAAAAGACAGGTACCCGTCAGGCACAATACGAGAATATGGTGGATATGTTCTTCGACATTTCCAGTTCCGAAAATTTGTATATCAAGGAATATTTTTTAGGCAGCTTGGTACATGGGTTCGATTGTTACAATGCAGGGGTTCAGTATAGAGGTTCGGGAGCGGGAAATGCTACCTGCCCTACACTCGACTTTGTCGAACTGTTCGATGGCATTGATAAAAATCCTAACGGAACTATCAAGGTATTTGACGATAACGGGAAGTATAAGCTTTTCAACCATCCGATGGATCTATTCAGTACTGTCGAACCTCGTCTGCGTGCTTATCTCATACTTCCGTATGACATATTCAAAGGTGAAGAGGCTGATATTCGCAGGGGTATCTATACGGGCGATGTTACAAGTGGTATTGACCCGTTGATGGTAAATGGCTCCGGTCAACCGGATTATGGCTGGGCGAATCTTACATCACGCCGGTATAACAATATTCCCGCATATACATCAACTCCAAAAACATTGTATTTATCCACGGGTTCCACTAATCACGAAACGGTTACGTTGGATAATGGCACAGTAATGAATGCAAGTGGGTTAAACGGTCCCTTCGGCGGGACGAGGGAATGTTTATATTTAGGTTTCGGTATTCGCAAATATATGGTTCCGGACAAGCCAAAGGCAGAGTTACAGGAAGGTCGTTCGACACAACATTTTGTGTTGATGCGTTATGGAGAAATTTTGTTAAATGTAGCCGAAGCAGCCTGTGAACTAGCTCTTGCCGGCGAATCAGCGCCTTCTGGCGATGACTTTACGCAAATTGCCACCAATGCCATCGCGGATATTCGAGATAGGGCAGGCGCTGATCCATTAGTGGGGACGCTTACCCTCAATGACAACGGAATGAAGATAATTCGCAAGGAACGCAAAAAAGAACTTGGTTTCGAGAATAAAATCCTTTGGGATATTCGCCGTTGGCGCACGCAACATTCTGAGGCAGATGTTCTCGGACGTACCCAGGAAAATGGAGTATTGTATAGGGGGTTGTACCCGTTTTATAGTACAAAAGCCAATAAGTATTTCTTTGATGCGCGCCTTATTGAATTTGGTAGCCCTCAATACGTGTTCAGAGAAAATCAATATTATTTTGCTATACCTGGCGACCAAGTATCAAAAAGCGATGTAATTGATCAACAACCTAATCGTTAGTTTAACTCTTAAAACATCATAAAAATGAATAAATTGTTTTTTAAACGCATTATTAACAGTATTACTGGTATAATGATATTTGGCGTTATCATCGTTTCATTTTACTCTTGCGAATTGTTCAGTATTGACAATTATGACGAGCCTGGTGAAACACTGAAAGGCGAAATAGTGGATGTCGTCACCGGCGAGCGCGTGTTAACCGACCAGACGAACGATGGCATACGTATCCGTATTCGCGAATTGAGCTGGAAAGGAGGAACAGGAACTCCGGAGGATTTCACTTTTTATTGTAAGAAGGATGGCGAATATCAAAATACAAAAGTATTCGCCGGACGCTATAATGTTCGTGTTGACGGACCTTTCATCCCCCTGATACGGCTTAACCAATCTGGCGACACCATTGCGGATGAAAGTAAGTATATTGATATTAAGGGTATTACTGTGCAAAACTTTCAGGTCGAACCATTTCTGAAAGTGGAATGGGTAGGTGAGCCAACCGTTGCTAATGGTAAGATTACGGCAAGCTTTAAAGTTACGCGAGCGGTATCTCCTTATGATTTCAGGGCTAAAATTGAACCAATGGGAGGATATAGCAATGATTTCCTGAACGTAACCGATGTTTGGTTGTATGTCAGTCAGGGAGCGTATGTGGGCAATGCTGAATATGACGGCCGTTATTCTATCCAAAGGAATTTCTCCGGTAATTCGTTCGAAGCCGAGCTTGGTAACACCATTACCATTACTACTCAAGGGGAAATACCCGCAGGCTACACGATGTTTATCCGTGCGGCGGCTCGTATAAACTATAACACCGAAGGCATTCGGCGATACAATTATAATGTGGAAAAACGGGTAGATATACCAAAGTAAGAAAATAAAGAAATGGGGTATATTCCTCATAAGGAATACCCCCATTTCTTTTTTCTTTTTAAAGATATACGAAAATGAGAATTCCAAAATGGATTGCTGTATGTATTTTGCTGGTATTGATGCAAGTAGCATGCACGCAAAAAGGGAAATTGAAATATGAGGAAATGTACGATCCCATTGCTGATGTGGGACAGTACAAATTGCCGGCGCTAAGTCGTACACCCAACCTGTGTTGGGAAATTGCTGTCGAAGGGAATAATCTCAGTGATTATTTGCTGGCAACGTCGATTATAGGTTTGACTGCCCGTGCTTTGGAGCAGGGAAGAACAAATGTTGGCGTATGGATTATCAACCCTTCCGACCGTTATATGCCCTACCAGAAAGAACGCGCTTCGCTGGAAGAGCGTGGATGTCGTTTTATAGGGAAAGTGAGTCCGTTACAATTAGCGATGGAAACGTTTGAACCGATTGACACAACGAATGTAACACTGAAAGATCTGTTTGACGGATATATACTGACCGACCTTGCGAAGAATCCCGAAAGTGGTTCGGTAGCCGTCACGGCAGCGCATGTGTACAACGGTCTTATTGTGGACAAACAAAACCGCTCATTATTTGAAAATGCCGGTTACAAGATGCTTTACGATGCATCAGAAAAGAATGTGCGCGATGCATGGAACGAATTTGGTGACCGTTGCGAAAAGAAAGGATTGGTGATCATGCCCAATAACACATGGCAACTACGCGACGTGGCCATTATGAATGGCTGGTTTTTTATGAACCTCTATCCGCAACCACGCGATGCAACCAATGGAGAATATTGGGATTTGTACAATACTGTCTGTCAGACGTTGGAATCGCATAATCTGATCTACGGTTGGGAGAGTGGAAAATACAGTGAACGAGACATTAATGGTATGGCCTCGCAGAATGCCCAGGCATCGGCAGTCAACGACTGGTTTTACAATGCCTGCCTGACGAGTGCAGATTACAAAAACCGTCAGGAAAAGATCCTTGCACGTGTGCTTGATCCGAGAACCATTGACTATGACAAAGACAAACGGTTAGTTTCCTTTTTTATGACTGACGGCGACAACAATCAGTGGATGATGCAGAGTTTCGTGGAGCGTTGGTATGACTTGCCTGAAAGCTCCGCCTCGAAAGTGGCCTTTGGGATCGCCGCAACAACATTGCCACAGATGGCGCCCGCCGCATTCAGGTACATCATCGAACGTCAACCGGAAAACAGTACTCTACTGGAAGTTCAGGGTGGCGGCGTATATTATAGCGATACGTATGCCAATGCTCGTGATCGTCAGCGTGACATGCGCGAAAAAGCGCGCCTCACATCGGCCTACATGCGTCAGCACCGTATCCCAATGATCGGATTGATGGCCAAAGATGAAGTCGGTTCGCCCGAAGCGATGGAAGCCTATCGAATGTTTGTCGAGGAAAACGACCAACTCATCGGTATATTAGGTTATCAGTACACTCCTTATGCAGCCGGAGCCGGCGATATTTACTGGGTTACCAACCGACAAGGATACGACATTCCGATAGTAACTATCAAGTATTCTCTATGGAATGAGTCTTTTCTTCGCGAACGCGAAGGAACGCCCCGATACATAGCTCGCCGTTTGGATGAAGATCGTAACAATCCCGAATACAATTTGATTTGCATTCACGCGTGGAGTCGTTTTTCGGAACATGGCAAGGACTGCGACGATTTGGCCGAAACCAAAGACGGTGTAACCATGGGACCCGGTATTGCACGGTTGCTGGAAAATCATCTTGATGATTCTTATGAAACTGTCAGTCTCGAAGAATTAGTTTGGCAAATCAGAATGAAATACCGTCCGGAACAAACACGGAAATATTTAAAAAATTTGTTATAAATAGAAAACAAAATGAAAACAATTAAACGCATACTGTTTTTGTGCTTTGTAATTATAGCAATTTCAGTAAAAGGCACGGAGCCTCAATCTGAAAACGGTTATTGGCTACCCTACCTGTCAGTAAAACCGTTATATTATTGGAACGTATTGGGAGGGTATTCGAATTCGCAAAAGAATCTTCTCGAGAACACGGATCCGACAAGCGGTTTGAGGAATCACCTGCTGATGCATTCTATGACAGGATTGACTGTCCGCGCTGTTCAACAAGGAAAATCGCAAGTCGTTATATGGATGGGTGGTAACGAGGTTTCGGGTTACAAGGTTTCCCGGGAGGCGTTGGAAAAAATGGGAGTGAAATGTTTAGGCGATATCACTGCCCAAGAGCTGGCTACCAAATCTTTTAAGA
>JAISJX010000123.1 GCA_031261145.1 Tannerella sp. | reverse complement strand
TGCCGCAACGATGTAATCGGCTTTTCCGGCAGGCGTGAAATCGGCTACTTTTGCACGGGCATTTTCCAAGGCTGTTTTTGCCGCCTGCCAACCATAGACCTCGCCGGTTATGCCTTCTAATTGGCTTTCAAAACTTGGACGGTTGGCGAGCAGTATCTGTTCGGCGCCGTCCGCAATTTTCCGGTTGTTGTTGTCGTACAAGATGCCTTCCAAGGTAATAAAACCGCCTCGTAACTTGTTGTTGAGTGTAAGGATATAGTCTGTGTTTATATCTTGTGCATACACATCGCCCCCTTTCACTGCTACCGGTAAATTAGTGTCATATTGGGCATGATATATACCTGCGCCGTCTTTGAGCTTGAGTTTTAAGGTATAATCTCCCGCCGGAAGGATACCTTGATTGATTAATTTGATTTTGAATGCCGGTTTTCCCGATAGCTCAAATGTTTTGCCACCGGTGCCGTGTTCAGCCGTTTTCCGTTGAATCACAAGCTGCAAGGGACGGGTGTAATAAGCGTAAATAGCGGGATCGCCCTTGATATTTCTGCCGTCGTCCACCATGCCGGAATGCCATCCTTCAAAGCCTTCCATGCCGTTGCCTCCGCTCCATGCGTTGATGGCATAACCGTCGGCGCGGTCGTAGGACATGATATTCTGCACGTTTCTGCCGTCTTTATACATTTTTCCTCCTCCCGCCGCTTGCGAAATAGCACCGGGGGTGCGGATAATGCCGCTGCCTGTTTTCGCAATATCGTGTTCCTCGAAAAAGGCTTTTATCTTTTGTCCGAAATCTAAATAAAGACTGTAATTATAGCCTTGGTAAGCGGCGGTTTTTTCTTTTTTCAATGGGTCAAACATGGCAGCAATTTCGTACCAGTTGTCGGGACCGACATAACACTTCACTTCTCCCCAGTACTTGATACTGTTGTCGTTTTCCGGAACATGCCTGTCGAAATCCGTTTCTTCAAAATAAGTTTCTGCCTGTACCGTGTGGTCGTCCGTAAAATCCTGTCGTATTTCGTTCTCATACGGACGTATATGGTGGATATTTCTTCCTTGATTGCCGGCATTGCCACCCGATGAATTAACCACTAAACGCGCTTCGTCCAATGCATGCACTTCTTGCATGGCTTGTTGTCGCAAGTCGTTCCATACAATGTCTTCATTACAAAGGTTGTGAATAATCAGGCTGGGGTGATTGCGGTCGCGCACCACCATGCGGCGTAATTTTTCCACTATCAATGCAGAAGCAAACGGATACTGTGAAATGTCAAATACCTCGTGGATATGAAAACCGCCTACTTCTTCATACAGAAACAATCCCTCCTCATCCGCTTGATCCAGTACCACCGGAAAGCCGCTATACCGGTGAAAATTAAAAGCGTTTTGTCCGAGTTGTTTGGCGGCAAGCACTCCTTTCTTTGCCATTTCTTCCGTTGGATAGGCGCCTGTGTAGGCATAATATGAAAAGTCGATACCGCTTTTGAAAATCATGCGCTTGCCGTTGATGTAATAATGCGCCTGATTGTTTCCGGTAACTTGTTTGACTTCAAATACACGAAAACCAAATCGTTGCCTGTCCGCATCGTTTGCCTCTCCGTTCAAACTTATCCGGCACTCATACAAGTTCGGAGTGTCAATATCCCACAACTTGGCTTTCGGGCAGTGAATGGTTGCAGTAAAAACAGATGATGTCGTTTGGGGTATCCGGATGTTTTCTGTTGCCGTGTAAATAGCCTTGCCTCCTGTAACCGGTACTATTTCGTATTTGATTTGCGCCGGCACCTCGCTGTTACGTTCGTTGCGAATACTTGTCTTTACCTCAATGGTACGATAATCGGAAGTATTCAGGTTTTCAATATAAATGTCTTCGATGGCGGTTTGATCGGTGGCGACCAATTCCACTTTGCCGTTGATGCCGCCAAAGTCGCGAGAGGGTGGAAAATAATAATTTCCCCACTGCACCAGGGGCGTATCGCCCCACCATCTTCCGTTTCCGCCCGGATTGGTGATGCGTATAGCAATGCGGTTGATTTTTCCGTATTGGACGGCGTCTGTTATATCGCAATGATAGGGTACATTGCCGACAATATCATATCCGGTCAGTTGTTCATTGACGAATATTTCGGCTCGCAAGCGGTAACTCTCCAAGTTCAAACGGATGGTTTTACCCGCCCACGATTCGGGAATGGATACATCTTTCCAAAACCAGAATACCCCCGGCAGCCAAGTGTCCACTTTACCGTCGGGCGTGAGGTATTCTTCTGCTATGGCGGGCAAATTAACCGTTACAGCGCCGTCCGGCGAGCCGTTTAAGGTCGCCCAACCGCCTGTAGGCGCCGGTGCGGTTTTAGCCAATTCGGAAATGACAACCTCTTCCGGCAGGTAGAGCGAATCGTTCTGCCATTCGGCTGACTTGTCCTGCCAGAGTTTCCATTCGTTCATCACGAGCTGGCTTTCCCGCTTTATTTCTTCTTTTCCACAGGCTACCCATAATAATGCAAGTAGCGGAATAAAAATTGTTTTTTTCATTGCTTTATAATTGTTAATGAAATATTATTTTGGCTTATT